>JACRCY010000649.1 GCA_016218785.1 Deltaproteobacteria bacterium | reverse complement strand
CTCGGCGCGCTGGAGGCCACGCTCGACCTCGTGCGCGCGCTCGGCGCGACCTACGCCACGCTCTCGCACGTGCAGATCATCGGCGAGGCGGCGCGCCACGCCGACCGCCTCGTGTTGCGCCTCTCCGCGGCCGCGCCACGCATGGTCGCGGCGGCGCTGCACGGGGAGGGCCTCGGCCTCCGCGTGGGCCTCGGCGGCATCCCCTACTGCCTGGCGCCCGGGGCCGAGCGCTTCATCGGCGTGGACGACCTGTCTACGATCTACAACGCCGACCCACGGGACAACATCACGACCAAGGCGCCGTACGTTCGTCCGGAGGCGTGCCTCGGGTGCGGCCGCTACGCCATCTGCGCCGGCCTGCCCGAGGAGTATCTGCGGCGCCTCGGCGGCGACGAGGTGCGGCCCGTGGCCGGCCGGCGTGAGACCCGGCGGCCGCCGTGCGCGGCCGCGGACTTCGTGGTGGCCGGCCCGGGCGCGGCGCGCGTCGGCGAGGCCCCCGGAGGCGGGGGCGGGGACGTGGGCGGGCCGCCGACTCGCGGGATCGGGGGCCGGGCGCCGTGAAGAGCGAGTGGATCACGCTCACGAGCCGGTGCAACAACCGGTGCCTCTTCTGCTACGAGCACAGCCCGGAGGGCGACAGCCCGCCCCCACGGGACGAGGACCCCGCGGTGGTGCGCGCGCAGCTCCAGCGGGCCAGGGACGCAGGGGCCACCGGCGTCGTGCTCACGGGCGGCGAGCCCACGCTCTTCAAGCAGCTCGGCGGGGCGGTCGCCGAGGCCCGGGCGCTCGGGTTCGAGGAGATCCTGTTGGCGACCAACGGGCGCCGGCTGGCCTACGCGCCCTACGCCGAGCGCCTGGTGCGGGCCGGGCTCAACCACGCGCACGTGTCGCTCTACAGCCACGACGCCCAAGTGCACGACGGTCTGACCCTCGCGCCCGGCAGCTTCGACCAGACGGTGCAGGGCATCCGCGCCCTCGTGGGTCTCGGGGTCAAGCTGACCAGCAACTTCATCGTCAACCGGCGGAACTGCCGCGACCTGGTAGCCTTCCTCGACCTGATGCGGGAGCTCGGGGTGGGCCGCGTCAGCGTGATGGGCCTGAAGCCGTTCGGCGGGGCCTTCAAGCACCGCGAGGCGGTCGGCTTCCGTCCGGAGGAGGTCGCCGAGCCCGTGAGCGCGGCCCTGGCCTACGGCCTGGCCGCGGGCCTCGATCTCAAGACCATGGGCCTCAGCCGCGAGCATTTCGACCTCCGCGGCACCGAGAGCGACGACCGCCGCGCCCTGCAGTACTTCGAGGAGACGGTCGCGCGCATGGAGGGGACCCCCTACTGCGCCGGGATGTGCGACGCCTGCTTCGGGCGGCCGGTGTGCGCCGCCGGGGCGCCCGGCCTGCCGCTGGGCCGCCTCGTCTGCAAGTGCGGCTACGTCTACGAGGCCACCGTTCGCGCGGCCGTCCGCCAGGGGGCCCGCACCGTCGAGACCATTGGCGAGCGCACCGACGCGTGCCGCCGCTGCCGCACCTGCCGCCCGCGCATCGAGGCGATCCTCGCCGAGGAGCGCGGGCGCTCGGCGCCCATCCTGCGGCCCGGGCCGCTCCCCGCGCCGCCGCGACCGGCGCCGCCCGGAGCGTTCGCCGCCCTGGTCGACGTCCCCGCCGCGTGCCGCGGCGAGGCCGACACGCCCGGCTGCGCTTTCGGCCGTGGCTACCTCGTCTACCCGGAGCTCCCGTGCGGGCAGCGCTGCCTCTTCTCGGGCGCGGACCCGGGCTCGGCGGAGTGGCTGCGCCGGGTGCTGACGCTCCCCAGCCGGCGCGGCGGCGCGGTCTACGTCTACGGCGCCGACGGGGAGACCGCCCTCGTGTTGCGCCGTGCCGCCGCCGGGGCAGGCACGGTCACGGCGCGCGGCGACCTGCTGGGCTCGGTGCTGGTCGCCCCAGCCGGGGCGACCGACCCGGCCGACGTGCTGCCGCCGGGGGCGCGGCGCAACGCCCGCGTCGGTGAGCGGGCCGGGCTGCGTTTCGCGGTGGCGACGGACGAG
This sequence comes from Deltaproteobacteria bacterium, assembly GCA_016218785.1. Classification (GTDB taxonomy): domain Bacteria; phylum Myxococcota_A; class Polyangia; order JACRCY01; family JACRCY01; genus JACRCY01. Next base: position 14,106 of record JACRCY010000649.1, on the reverse strand, counting down.
CCGGCCATCGACGCGCTGTACTCGCTCTACCTGGCGCAGTGCGAGCGACTCGCGACGCCGCCGCTGCCGCGCTCCTTCATCACCGCCGAGCGCGACCGCGCGCCGGAGGCGTTCGGCGTGGCAGTCGCGTGGGCGGCCGGCGGCGCGCCGGCGGCGGCGCGGCTCTTCCTGCGCCAGGGGAACTACTTGCGCATCGTCGACGGCGGCTGGCGCCGCGATCTCGCCGCGATCAAGCCCGAGGCCTTCCTCGGCGCGGCCCTGGTGAGCTACGGCCTCACGCGCGGGGTCCGGGTCTTCGACTTCGGCATCGCCGAGGCCAGCAACGGGGGCCTGCGCACCTTCAAGCGCGGCATGGGGTTTCGCGAGGTGGGCGCCGTCGTGGGGCTCGCTCCGGCCACGCGCGTGGAGGCGGTGCCTCGACGAGTTGAGGCGGGGGCGCCGCCCCCCCCACCGGAGCGCGGCCAGGCGCCCCCTGCGGACGCGGCGCTGCTGCCGGGCCGCATCGACGTCGCCCTCGGCAAGCGCTGCAACCACCGGTGCCTCTTCTGCTACCGCGACGCCATCACGCGCGAGGCAACGACCGAGGAGGTGAAGCGGAAGATCGCCACGGCGGCGCAGTCGCGGCACTCGGGCATCGCGCTTTCCGGGGGCGAGCCGACCCTCCGGGCGGATCTCGTCGAGCTGGTGGCCTGTGCCCGCGAGGAGGGAATCCGCGACATCCAGTTGCACACGAACGGCACGAAGATCGCTGACCCGCGGTACCTGCGGCGCCTCATGGAGGCCGGCCTCACCTCGGCCATGGTGTCGTTCCACTCGCACCGGCCCGAGGTCTACCGGGCCATTACCGGCAGCGCCCACTTCGAGAAGGCGCGCCAGGCGCTCAAGAACCTGCTCGCCTCCGGGGCGCACACGCTCGTGAGCCACGTGGTGTGCGCCTTCAACGCGCCCGACCTCCCCGAGCTCCCCGACTACGTCGCGCGCGAGTTCCCCGGGGCCGAGATCTTCTTCTTCTTCGTCTACCCGGGCGAGCACGCCGCGGCCCACCCCGAGATCGTGCCGCGCCTGCCCCACGTGGAGCCCTCCTGGTACCGCGCCCTGGAGCGGCTCGAGGAGCTCGGCGTCCGTTACACGGTCGACTGCCTGGCCGGCTTCCCGCCGTGCTACATGCGCGGCCACGAGCACGCCGCCAAGATCCTCTGGATGGAGTCGCTCCGCGACGAGATCGGCGACGAGGCCGACGACCACGTCATCAAGCTCTCGGAGATGCGCAAGCCCGCGCGCTGCGCCGCCTGCGCCTACACCGACCGGTGTCTCGGCTTCTGGTCCAGCTACCTGGACCGCTTCGGGGACGAGGACCTGCGCCCGGTACCGCCGGAGGCGGCGGTCGCGTCGCGCCGCCGCCGCGACGGGTAGCGCCGGGCGCCGCGACCGCCCGGTTTCTCGACGAGCAGGTCGCCGAGGGCGAGGGCGTCGGCGCCGAGGCTCGTGAAGCACGCGACGCCGTCGGCGGGAGTGCAGACGATGGGCTCGCCGCGACCGTTGAGTGAGGTATTGAGCACGAAGGGCAGGCCCGTCAGCGATCGGAACCCCTCGATGAGGCGCGCGTAGCGCGGCAGCACGTCGGGGTGGACGCTCTGCGGACGCGTGGTGCCGTCGACGTGCACGATCGCGGGCGCCTCCGCGCGCCGCTCGGGGCGCACCGGGAAGGTGAAGAGCATGAAGGGGCTGTCGAACGCCCCCTCGAGCCAGTCGCCCTCGGTCCCGGCGAGGATCGACGGCGCGAACGGGCGCCACGGCTCGCGTCCCTTCATGGCGTTGAGGCGGCCGTGCAGGTCGGCGCGCCGCGGATCCGCGAGGAGCGACCGCTGGCCCAGGGCGCGCGGCCCGATCTCGAGGGCGCCGTCGAACCAGGCCACCACCTGCCCATCGGCGAGGCGCGCGGCCACCTCGCCCGCGATGTCGTCACGGCGGGAGGCCCGCAGGCCCGCGGCGGCGCACGCGGCGGCGTGCTCGTCGTCGTCGAAGGCGGGCCCGAGGGCCGCGGTGCGCAGGCGGCGACGGGGCGCCGGCGCGCCGAGGTGGCGGGCCGCCTCGAGGGCCGCGCCGATGGCCGTGCCGACGTCGTGCGCCGCCGGCAGCACGAACACTTCGCTGACGCCCGGCAGGCGGGCGAGGCGCGAGTTCATGGCGCAGTTGAGCACCACGCCCCCGGCGAGGCAGAGGGGCCCCGGCGGCGCCGTGGTGAGGACCTCCTTGACGAAGGTGATGACGCAGCGTTCGAGGGCCGCCTGCGCGCTCGCCGCGAGGTCGCGGTGGGCGTCGTCGAGCGGTCCCTCGTAGTCGCGCTGCAGGCTCAGGAAGGTCGCCTTGAGGGCCACCTCGCGGATTCGGGCGTGGCGGTGTGACTCGAGCTCGAAGAGGTCGCGCAGGGAGTGGCGCGGCGTGCCGAAGGGGGCGAGGGCCATGGTCGAGCCCTGGCCGTAGGGGCCGAAGCCGAGGAGGCGCGTGACGGTCTCGTAGGCGCCGCCGATCGACCCCTCCGCGCCGACGAGCACCTCGAGGCCGCGCCGCAGGACGTCCCCTCTCGCGTCGAAGGCGCAGGCGGTCTCCCGCTCGCCGCGCCCGTCGATGGTGATCACGGTGGCCCGGTCGAAGCCCGACAGCCAGTAGCTCGAGGCGGCGTGGGCCAGGTGGTGCGGCACGTAGACGTGGCGCCCCTCGACCAGGATGCGCGGCGGGCGGTGGCGCTCCAGCGCGCCGTAGCTCGCCTCGAACCGGGCCGGGACGCCGTTCACCGCGATGGCCTCCACCGCTTCGAGGCTGATGCCGGCGCGGTCGAGGAGCCAGCGCACCGAGTGGTGGGGGAAGGCCTCCTCGAGAGTGATGCTCGCGTCGTTGATGAGGTTGGCGTCGGGACGCCCGGGCGGCGCGTAGCCGTACCCCTTGCGGCGAACGAAGCGCTCCTCCTCGACGGCGCCGACGATCTCGCCGTCGCGCAACAACGCCGCCCCGTGGTGCAGCGACGTCGCGCACGCCAGGCCGAGGACGTACATGGCCGTCAGTCGTGCTGGACGTAGTAGGGCCGGGCGCGCACCGTGGTCCAGCGCTCGAAGATGCGGCGCACCTCGGGACCCCCGTCGCGCAGCAGCTCGAAGAGGCGGTCCAGGATGGCCATGTGCATGAGGCACTTCTGGTTCGAGGGCATCAGGCCGAAGATGCTCCCCTGGGTCCCGTAGTTGTAGATCGGGCAGGTGCCGCAGAAGGGGAGGTAGGCGCACTCCGAGCAGACCGGCAGCGCCTCCTGCGTGGAGGCCACGAGCAGCTGGTGCACCACGCCGGAGCCGATGATCTGCTCTTACGTGAGCTCGCTGGCGATGCCGATGAGGTATGCTGAGTCGCCCATCTGATGGAGCATCCGCGCCTCGTCGCAGGGGAAGACCCGACCGTCGTAGTTGTAGGCCACCTGCCCGATGCCGGCGCCGCACGGCGACCGGATGTCCACGTAGTTCGGGTCCTGGTCGGTGAGGATCTTGGCGAGGAAGATCGTGGCCCACCGCTCCATGATCTCGACTCCCTGCCGGTTCAGGTCGAGGATGTGGTCGAGGGCCTGGCGGTAGAAGGGCATGAACTCGCGCGCCGGGTAGCCGATCTTCTCGTCGATCCTGGCGGCGAAGCCGAAGGGGTTGAGGGGCCGCAGGAAGAGGCCCTTCAGCCCCTGGCGCACGTACTCGTCGACGATCTCGACGGGGTACTTGAGGCTCGCGCGCGTGACGGTGAGCAGCGCCTCGACGTGGTAGAGGTTGGGGTCGAGACCGCGGTCGACGTAGGCGTCGTTGATGCGCTTCATCCATTCGACGGTGGCGGCGTGGGCGTTCCCCTCGCTCCACTTGCGGTTGCGGTTGTGCAGCGGCTCGGGACCGTCGAGCGAGGTGCAGACCTGGATCCCCCGCTCGAGGATGAACTCGAGCTTGGCCTCGTCCATCAGGCTCAGGTTGGTGACCAGCGAGAAGCTCAGCTCGCGGCGCGCCTCGCGATTGCGCCGCACCGCTCCCTCGACGATGTGGCGGACGACGTCCCAGTTGACGAGCGGCTCGCCTCCCTGGAACTCGATGTTGATGTGAGGCGAGGGGGAGCAGAAGGCGAGGTCGAGGCACCGGTCGGCGACGTCGGGGCTCATGTCGTGCCCGGTGCTCTTGATGCTGGCGCGGCTGGCGTGGCAGTAGGAGCAGTGCTGGTTGCAGCGCAGCGACACCACGAAGATGTGGAGGTAGGGCCCGGCGCTGAGGTACTCCTTCCGCCGGCACAGGCGCGCTGCCGCCGCGTCCACCTCGTAGGCCGTCCCGACGAGGCCCGCCTGACGGAGCCGCTCGAGCGCCGCCCCTTCGAGCTGGCCCGCGTGCCACGCCTCGAATTCGCTCGCGGTGAGGAAGACGTAACCACCGACGTCGTTGGTCACGAGCCACTGCCCACCCACGGCGCGGTACCGGTGCGGCGCGGGCTCGCGCGCCGCGGGCTTCACGTGGCCCACTCTGGAAGACCTGCGCGACCTGGTCGCCACTGGAGCGCCTCCTAGCCGTTGCCGCCCGGCAGCTTGCGGCCACGTCCCTTGCGGGCGTACTTCTCCTCCCACGGCACCGCGATGCCGTAGGGGTCGTCGAGGTAGTCGGCGTTCTCGCCCGGCAGATCGGCGAGTGACAGCGCGTCGGTCGGCGCTGCCGTGGCCGGCGCCTCCTCGCGGCCCCCGGAAGGCGCGTCCGCGGGCCCGGCGATGCAGGTGGCCTCCGCGTCAGCGCCGGGGAGCGCGGCGAAGAGCGCCTTCGCCAGCAGCACCTCGCGCATGCGGCAGTACTTCTCGATGGTGCGCTCGCGGAGCACGTGGCAGAGCAGCTCGTTGCAGAAGTAGTCGCAGAGCACCTCGATTCCGTCGCGGGCCAGCGGTGGCTTGACCGTGAAGGACACGCGCACCGTGTGCTTCCTCGGCTGGCCGATGGCCACGTAGGTCCGGTTGATGGACATGTACGCCGCACCGAGCACGGCATCGAGGGGGTAGATCCTGGTGTCGAGCTCGAAGACCGCGGAGTCCGCCGTGAGGCGGACCGTCACCCCGCCGAGTCTGCGCATGCGACCGAGTATAGGAGGGACGCTTCGGAGATGGCAAGCGAGGCGCCGCGACCGGCCGCACGCGTCAGCCGGCCGGGGGACGCAGCATCTCGCACCCGAGGCGCCCGGCGTAGCCCGCGAACAGGCCGTCGCACCGGTCGCGCAGGCCGCAGGCGTCGCAGGCGGGCCCGAAGCACTTCTCCTCTCCGGGCGCGATGTCGCCGCGTCGCCCGGGGCTCTCGGCTCCGGTCGCGACCACGCTCCGGGCGCGCCGTTCGAGCGGCGCGCACTCGCCCGACAGGCACGCCGGCACGTCGACGATCGAGAGGTCGATGGCGTGCGCCGCGCCGCGCCGCGTGATCTCCGCGAGCGGGCCGGCGAGCGCCTCGAGCGGCGGGACCACCACGTCGAAGTTGATCAGGCAGTTGCCCGTCGGCTTGGGGAGAAACACGTTCCAGCGAGTCACGCCGAGGTCGGCCAGTTGCTGGCAGAGCAGCGTCAGCTCCCACAGCCCCGGGCGCGTCATGACGGTGTTCACCGACAGCGGCACGCCGAGGTCGAGGACGTTCCGGATGGCGGCGTGCTTGCGCTCGAGGGTGTGCGCGTTGCGACAGATCGCGTCCTCGGTCTCGGCACGGGCGGAGTGCAGGGCCAGCGCGACGCGGGTGATGCCCGCGCCCATGAGCCGGGCGGCGCGGGTGGCGTCGTCGAGCCGGAGGCCGTTGGTCAGCAGCGTCACGGTGCGGTAGCCGAGGCGCCGTGCCTCGGCGACGATGCGGGGGAGGCGCTTGTCGAGGGTCGGCTCCATGGCCGACAGGCCGAGCGCGTCGGCGCCCTGGCGCCGCTGGTCGGCGAGGCGCTCGAAGATCGTCTCCAGCGGCACGTGGCGCACGCCCCGGGGACGGTTGCTGCAGAAGAGGCAGCGGTTCTCGCAGGAGGAGAAGGCCGCCAGGTCGAAGATCCGGCCCGGGGCCGCCAGGGATGGCGCCGCAAACGCGGCGGGCCCCAGGGGCGTCGTGTCGCCGCCCCGGAGGCACGCCACGAGCGTCGCGAGCGCCGCGCGGGCCGCGGGGTGAAGCTCCTCGTAGCTGTCGCCGTGGCTCAAGTTGAAGTTGGCGCTCTGGGCGAGGTGCGGCGCGTGGTCGTCGCGCCTCGCGGCCATGATCTTGAGGGGGACCGGGGCGCCTTCGACCGTGACCGCGATCACGACCTCGGCCCCGTCGGTGACGGACAGGACGCGCACGCCGGGGACGACCTCGTGGCCGGGCTCGAGCGAGCCCAGCACCGCAGCGAGCCGGCTGCACGCGGGGCTACGAGGCCGCGGCACCGCCACCCTTCGTTACGCCGGCTGCACCCACCGCGGGCACCCCATGAGACTACGACACGGTGGCACCTCCGTCAAACCGGCCGCCGCGCGCTTGCGTCTCCGGCCCGCCGTGCGAGAATCGGGCCGCCATGCGCACCGCCCGAGGGGGGCAGCCGGATCAGCCGCCGGCCTCGCGGTCGGGTCCGCGGTGCGCTTCCCTCGCGGCCGGGCGCGGGACGGCCGGGCTCGTGCTCGTGGCCCTGGTGCTGGGCGCGGCCGGCCCGGTCCGGGGCCAGCCGGCGTGCGCCGCCAAGACGCGCGCCTGGGTGGCCGCGCTGGAGCGTGCCGTCGGTGTACCGACGGTGCCCCTCTCGTGCCAGCGCGACCTGGTCCGGGTCCAGCTCCGGCCCGAGCACGCCGAGCCGCTCGACGTCGAGATCGCCGAGCCGCCCGGCCCGGCCTTCCGGCGCGTGGGCCGCCTGCGGGTGTCGCCCGTGCTCGAGGTGCCCGACTTCGACCAGGTGGCGGCGCCCCGGCGCGAGGCCTTCGGGCGGCTGGCGACCTGGCTCGCCACCCATCAGCAGGAGGTCGTGTTCGGGGGCAGCGGCACGCCGGCCCCGGTCAGGCGCGTGCTGCGTCCCCTCGGGGTGCGGCGGGCCGGACCCTGGCTCCTGCTCGCGGCGCTGGCGCTGGTCGTCGCATCGCGGGTGCGTGCGCGCCCGCTGCCGCGGCCGGACCTCCTCTGGTCCGGCGGGGTGGGGGCCGCGGCCGCGGTGCTCCGCCTCGGCCTGGGCGCGTACGGGCCGCTCCACGTGAACGGGCAGGGGCCGCTGTGGCTCGAGGGCGCCATCTCCAACCCGGCCGCGATCGCGAACTACGGGCCCGGCTACGCCGAGCTCTACTCCATCGCCGCGCGACTGGCGCCGTCCGCGCCCGACCACGGCGTCTTCGTCTTCAACGCGCTGCTCGCCGCGCTGGTGCCGGTGCTCGCCTTCGCCTTCGCCCGCCTCGCCGGCGTCGGCCTCGTCCGCGCGGTGGCCGCGGCCGCGCTGCTCGCGATCGACCCCGTCGCCATTCGCACGGCGGCGACCGAGTCGTACGTCGTCGCGGCGACCACGCTCCCGCTCCTCGCCGCCGTCGCCTTCCTGGCGGCCGCGCGGCACGCGAGTGGGGGCGAGCGCCTGCGCGCGGCGCTGCTCGTGCTGGCGGGCGCGCTCCTCGGCGCCCAGTGCGCGCGCATCCACCCCTCGGCGTGGGTCCCCGTGGCGCTCGCGCCGCTGGCGGTCCTGCCGTCCCCCGACGCCGGGGGGTGGCTGGCGCGGGCGAAGGCGCTGGCGATCACGGCCGCGGCCCTGGCGGTGGTCGTCGTCGCCACCAGCGGCGGCGTCCTCGTCGGGGTCCTCGACGTGATCACGGCAGGGGCGCTGCCACACCCGACGCCGGAGCCCTCGGCCGTGGTCATGGGCCTCGCGCTGGTGGCCGCGGTCTTCCTGCGGCCCCGGCCCCTGGCGCTCGTGGCCGCGGTCCACCTGGCCGCGCTGGCGCTCACGCGCGGGGGCTACGTCCTGAGCTTCATCTCGCTCCACGGGTTCGACCGGGTGCACCTGGCCATTCCGGTGGTGGCGCTCGCCGGCGCGCTCCCGCAGGCGGTCTTTCGCCGGCGCGCCCTCGCCGCGGCCGTCGGCGGTCTGCTCGTGGCGGCCTGCGGCGTCCTCGGCTGGAGCGTCGTGCCCGCGCGCACGACCGACCATCTCGAGTACCGGTGGGCCCGGACGGTGGTCCGCGAGCTGCCGGCGGAGGCCCGCATCGTCTACGTCGGGGTCGCTGGGGAGCGCGTGGTCCACCTGCCGACGTACGCGGGCGGGCGCTCACGCGCGGCCCGGCGCGTGAACGCCCGGGAGGTCGGCGACGCGGCCGGCGCGCCGCCGATGGCCGGGAACGTCTGGTACGCGCGGACCTCCCGGTGCAGCAGCGTCGAGGGGCGCCCGGCGTGCGCCGCCCTCGAGCGGCGGCTGCGGCTCGAGCCGGTGGCCCGCGCGGCGTTCCCCGCGCTCCCCAGCGCGCGCCACCTGCCGTACGACCGGCAGGTCGTGGACGTGGAAATCGCGAGGGTGGTCCCCCCCCAGAAGTAGTCGGCGGTCGCTCTTCCCGACCGCGACGTGGTCGGCACCGCTGCGGACGGGTCCAGGCCCGGCTGGATTCCAATCCTTGAACAACCATCGGGTTTTCTCATCATAATCAGATGGTTGTATCAATGAGCTCGAGTTCAGCCATTGGACAGTCCCGCGGCCTGGAGAATCTGCTTTACAGACGACTACTTACTGGACACGTTCCTGCGGTTTCCGCTCTGCTGTTCAGTTATTGGACGCGGGAGTCTCCAATGCCCATGATGTGCAGCAGGTAAGATCCGATACTTAAGCTACACCAGGCAATGGCGCGCACTTTGCAAAGACGGGGTGGTGCCTGGCTGATAGGGGGTCCGACATGAGACGGAAGAACGCAACCCCGGCACGCGACTTTCGCTTCTTCCTCCACCCGGAGGAGGAGAGGCGCACCAACCGACGCACGCTCCTGCGTGCCGGTGTCGCCCTCGCCGTAGGCGCGGGCATCCTGGCCGCTCCCGCGGCCCAGGCGCTCACGGCGCCAGGCGGGGCCGGCAAGGTCACCAAGGCTTCGGGCCAGAGCGGGGCTCCGGCGATGACGGCGCCGTCCATGGGCGCGCCGATGCGCTTCGCGGCTCACTGCTCGCACGGCTCGCACGGCTCGCACGGCTCGCACGGCTCGCACGGGTCCCACGGGTCCCACGGGTCCCACGGGTCCCACGGGTCGTGGTGAGGAAGGAGAGAGCCATGCGCGCGAAACTGATTGCCAGCATCGTCATGGGCGCGGTTCTCCTGGTGGCTGCGGCGGCCCAGGCCGACAGCGGGAGCTTCGCCAACAGCCAGAGCGTGGCGTGCGGGACCCGCACGTCGTACTACTGGAACGCGCCCGCGGGGTCGACCGTGTACACCCGCTCCAATGGCCCCATCGCCGCGGTCATCGACGCGGTCGGGGAGTACCGGACGCACACGCTCCTGTCCCACGGTACGGCGTGGACGAGCCACAGCACGACCGCCATGGGCCAGGCCCGCTACAAGTGCGACGAGGTGGTCGACCAGTACGACCTCGCGAACGGGTACCCGGGCGCGGCCCGCGTCTCCATGAAGGGGATCCGCGAGGCCCTGTACGGGGACGGCGCCCCGACCTTCATCTCGTACCAGGCGGGGACCCCGACGGCGTACACCACGGCCGGCGCCAACATCTCCAACTTCTTCTACAACGCCATGGCGGACCCGGCCACGCTGAACTCCTGCGTCAGCACCGTGGCGGTGGCGTCGGCCAAGAACGCAGCCTACACGAACCAGATCTACCGGTACAAGTGGCCCGTTGACGAACAGGCGCAGCATCCCGGCGCGTCCGGCGGCTACATGTGGTACCGGATCAACGAGTACGTGAACGGCGTGGACGGGAACAAGAACCTGGCCGGGTCGTGCTCCCAGTTCGTGGCCTACAGCCAGAAGAAGGCGCTCGGGGTCGGGTACGAGATGACCACGCCCACCTACGACCAGGCCTCGGTGGACTACGGGAAGCGGCAGCTCTGGACGCGCATCAAGACCGAGTGCGAGACCAAGCTCGCGACCTACTGGTGGGGCAAGATCGCGGTCGGGCTCTCCAGCCTGGTGTGCAGCGTCGCCTGCTTCCCGGTGGACATCGGCGACAACATGTGCGAGCGCCTGGCCACGCAGACCGTCTACTGCTTCACCTCAGACGTGGGCGGCGACAACTGCGCCAACGGCTGCCACTACGCCAGCGACGCGCAGAACAAGCCCGTGGGCTCGGCCAAGTCGATCAGCCCGGACCGGATCGCCGGCTACGGCCGCCAGTGCACCGGCACCGGGTGCTCCGGGTACACCACGGTGGCGAATGGCGCCAAGGTCGCCACGGGGTGCGGCTCGCCCAACAGCGGCCACTCCATCTGGGGGTGCCAGGCCTACGCCACGCCCACCTGGACCTCGGCGGGCTCGCTCTACGCCTGCTGGTTCTAGTCCCTCCTTGACCGGCGGCCTCGCCGCTCCTACCCTGAGCCCGTGAGCACGTCTCCCCCGCGACGGCGGCGCCTGCTGCTGGCGCTCGGCGCCCTCGTCCTGGGTCTGTTGATCTTCCTGCTCGTGGGGTCCCGCGACAAGCCCCAGCAGATGGCGGCGCCCGGGCCGCGCCGCGTGGCGGGCGGGGTGGTGAGGATCCCCGAGGTCGCGCCGGCGGCCCGGCCCCAGGCGTTCGACCCGCGGACCCTGCCGGAGCTCACCGACCACGAGCCCAAGCCCGTCATCGACGAGATCATGGTGGAGAAGAAGGAGGTCTGCGAGGGGGAGGAGAACCTGGTCACGGTGCGCGCCCACACGACCAACGGCACGGATACGTTCCTCCATTACACGATCGGATCGTATGCCGGCGCGGCCGTGCCGGTGCGGAGCTGGCTCGACCACCGGGGGAAGACGCCGGCCCAGTACGTGCAGGTGTTCGGCCGGAACAACGTGGCCGCCTACGCCGAGATCCCCGAGTTCACGGTGAAGAAGTGCAAGCCCAACCGGGCGGCGTACGTGACCGCGCACCTGCGCGAGAACACGTTCGGCGAGTTCGATTTCCGCGCCCAGGTCGTCGACATGGGGGCCAAGGACAACCCCGACGCCAGGCCGCTGAAGCCGGTGCGCTACTCCTGGTCGTTCGGCGACGACACCACGGAGGTCACCGAGGTGCCGGTCGTGACCCACTCCTACGAGAACCGGGCCCAGGACTCCATGTACTCGTACTTCATGGTCACGGTCGTGGTGGAGGGGGAGGGCGGGGAGAAGGTCATCGGGCGCATGAACCACGCGCTCATGAACCCGGCCTTCGAGGACCTGGCCTACAAGGGCATCGTGGTGCTCTTCACCTCGCTCAACCCGCGCTTCGCCGAGGTCTCCGAGGACGGGAACGTGAACCAGGGGGTGCGGATCTGGCACGTGCGGCCCGAGCCCGTGACGATCGAGAAGGTCACGGTGAAGCGGTACTACGTGCCCGCGAAGGAGACGGGGGAGGACGAGTTCTCGGAGGAGAAGGGGGACGTGTGGAAGATCCTCGGCCAGAACCTGATCCCGGCCGGCCCGGGGCTGGAGATCGTGGCGGCCGAGAACGCGCGTGCCGAGCGCAACTGGCTCTACGTGACCTACCTGCTCGAGGGCAAGTCGGCCGACGGCTTCCCCGCGTCCGGGGCCTTCTCGGTCATGATGCCCACGAAGCTGCCGACGAAGGACGACCACGAGCCGGTGACCGACCCCATGCTGGTGGCCCGGATCGTCGCGGCCCAGAGGATCCTCGGGAAGCAGATGATCAGCGACTACGACCTGCAGCGGCTGGAGGCCGAGGGGCGGTTCGAGAACCTCAAGCCTCACCCGGCCGACAAGATCCGCAATCCGGCCCCGCCGCCCACGGTGCCGCCGCCGCCGTCGCCGCCCGAGGGCCCGATGAACACGCCCGAGGGGCCGGCCCCCGGCGAGCAGCCGGCGCCCCCAGTAGGCCCGCGCGCCACTGGGCTGGACCCCCCACGGCAGGCCGGACCGCCGGTCGGCCGGCGCGCCGACGCCCTGGCTCAGGGCACGCGCAGCGGCCGCAGGAAGGGCGGCGTCAGGCGCTCGCTCCAGAGGATGCGGCGGCTGGTCAGGGGGTGCGCGAGGAAACGGCGCGTGCCCTCGGCGGCGGCCGCGCCGTCGACGCCGAGGAAGCGCACCCGGTGGCCGCCGCGCGCGGCCAGGCGGCGGTAGCACCCCTCGACCTTGGGCACCACCGTTGCGTCGAACTCGGCGAACTCGGTGAGGTCCACGTCGAGGTCGGCGGCCGGAAGCTCCAGGAGGCGCTCGGCGCCCAGGAGGCACAGACCGTTGACGAGGTACCGTGAGTCCGCGACCCCGAGCCTGCGCGCCAGCACGACGAGCTCCGCGCACGCGGTCAGGTTCCCGTCGCGGGGGAGCGGGTCGGCCTGCCAGGGCTCGCCGGGGTCGCACACCAGCCACAGGCTCGCGACGCCGGCCCGGGCGGCCGCGCGCACGACCCCGGCGCCGGCGCGGCCGAGGCCGGCGGTGATCAGCACCACCCGTTCGAAGCGCCTGGCCGCCGCGGCCAGGACGGCCTCGGCGGTGGCGGCGTCGAGCAGCGCGAGGGCCGTGATCCAGACCTCGCGGCCACCCTCGCGCGCGGCGTGTGCCTGCAGCGCCGTCTCGATCTCGGCGCGCAGCTCGCCCTGCGGCACCAGCTCGACCCGGAGCCCGTCGCACTCCTGCTGGGGGCAGACGTCGCACTCCGGGAGCGGACGGCACATGGGGTCGCGCCCCTCGTCGCCGCGCGCCGCAGTCACGACGTCGGGGCGGCGCTCGGTGGTGCCGCCGTACCCCTGCAGCTCGAGCCGCCCGCCGAGGTCCGCGAGCAGGCAGGGCGGGAAGTTGAAGAGCTTGACGCGACCGCCGTGCTCCGCGGCCGCGGCCGCCGCGCCCCGCACGGCCTGGACGATCTCGTCGCGGTCGACGAGGAGCGAATCCGAGAGCGGCAGCAGGCGGATGTCGATCACGAAGGGCTGCAGGATGTGGAGCCGCGCGCCATGGGCGCCGAGCAGCCGCACGGTGTCAGCCACCCACGGCAGGGTGCGGCGGCACACGAGCGTGATGCTCTGCAGCCGCAGCTCCACGCCGGCGGCGGCCGCCGCGGCGCGGAGGTTGTCGATGCCCGCCACCCCCTGGGCGAAGGACCCCGGCGCGCGGGTGAGGGAGTCGTGCCGCCGCGCGTCGGGGCCGTGGATCGACACGCTGGCGTTGGTCAGCCCGGCGCGGACGAGCTGACGCGCGTAGGGGGCGTAGGCGAAGCGCCGCGCGTGGGTCGTGATCGAGATCTCGCGGAACCCCAGGGCGCGGGCCTCGGCGACGAGCGCGACGAGATCGGGGCGCACCGTAGGCTCGCCGCCGATGAGGCCCAGGCGGCGGTACCCCTCGTCCCGGGCGCTGCGCATGCGCGCGACCACCTCGTCCGTGCGAAGCTCGACTGAGCGCTCCAGGCCGTGGCGCATCACGGCCTGCGGGCAGAACCGGCAGTTGTTGTTGCACGCGACCCCGAGCTCGACGGAGTAGACGGGCCCCCTCTCCGCCGGGGCCTCTGGCGCCCGGGGACGCACCTGGGGGCCGCTGGCCACGCGGTCAGTCTAGCCCACAACTCGGCCGTGCGCACGGCGGGGACGCGAGGTATCATGGCGACCTTCGTGCGCGCCTTCCGTCGAGTGCTCGCCCTGGCGATCGGCGCGGCCATGCTCGCTGCGTGCCGCCCGCCCAGTTCCACCTCCGCTGCGGAGCCCGTCATCGCCGATGAGCTGTTCGGCGCCCCGCAAGGTGCCGGGCCGCGCACCTTCGGCGGCCTCCAGCTGCTGTCGGTGCGGCAGGACGCCGCCATCCATCTGGTGTTCACCGTCGACCCGACGCGTCCCACCGGCCAGAACCTGGTGGAGGTGATCCTCACGCCGCGCGACGACGGGCTCCCCGCGCTCATGCGGACCCGGCTCTTCAACGTGGCCTTCAAGGGGCCCACGGTCGACGGCGAGCCGGCGCCGCAGGTCCGGCGGCTTGTCGACGAGATCGTCGCCG
>JACRCY010000069.1 GCA_016218785.1 Deltaproteobacteria bacterium | reverse complement strand
GCGCAATCTCCGTCGACTCCTACCCACGCCAGCGCCCGGTGGAGCCGCGGCGCCGTCCGCCGGCCCCGCCGCCTCGCGGTCCCGCCCTACCCGCCGCCGGCGCTGGTCTACAGGCGGGCCGCGGCCGGCCCGCCGCCTTCGGGGCGGCGGGCGGGCCGGCCGCCGGGGCGCGCCATAGGCGCCCACCCAGGCCGCTACCCCTGTGGGCCCGCGCCAGCCGCCTGTCCACCGGGCCACCTGGCCCAACTGCGAAAAAGTTGGGCTAGAGGGTCACTGAGCGATCATGGCCCGGCCGCAGGGCACCGCCCTGCCCGCCGCGGTGGGGCCGGCGCCTACTCCTCGTCCTCCTCGTCCTCGTCCTTCTTGCGCCGACGGGACACGAAGTCGGGATCGAAATCCAGCTCCTCGCAGAAGCACTCGTCCATGTAGTCGTCGATGGAGACGTGCAGGCCCGACAGCCGCCGCAGCTCCTCGCGCTCGAACTCCTCGAACGACTTGTAGACCTTGGGGCCGAGACCCAGCTCGCGCATCGATGCCTCCTCGTGCTTCGACCGTTGGAATCCACGCGCCGCGCCCGCGGCGCCGTTTCTCGACTACGCCGTCTCCAGGGCGGTCGCGGCCGGCTGCCGGGGGCTGGACCAGGCCCGCCGCACCCGGCGCACCAGCGCGCCGAACCACGTCGCCGGCAGCTCCGGCTCGGCCGGCTCCGGCGCCAGGAACTCGCCGGTCTGGAACCATTCCTCGATCAGGTCCCCGGAGTCGCCCCACCCGTCGGTCGCCATCTTCATGGCGGGCGCGCCCTCCGCCATGGTCGGCTCACCGTTGAGCACCTCGTCCACGACTGCTTCCAGCAGCTGTGGGCCGGAGTCCCCCTTCCGGATCATCCCCCAGTGCTCCATGCACTCGATCGGCGTGGCCACCCGCGGGGCCGGACGCGAGAGCATGTCGTCGAACATCGCCAGCGCCGCCACCAGTGGATCCATGTCGGCAGCGGGGGCCGGCTCGACGGCGATGATGGGCACCTCCTGGGGGAGCAGGGATCGCCCGTCCCAGGTGCTGCGAAGCACCGGGGCGATCTCTCTCAGCTGGCGGCGGCGGGCTCTCGAAGGTCGCATCTCTGACTCCCTTTTCCTACATGAAGGGGTTTATCCTACATCTGCTCACACCCTAGCCGAGGCCCGCCGGGCTGTCAAAAAAAAGGTGTGACTATTTCACAACTTCACGTCATGGCTCGGGTTTATGGTGGTCGCTTTTTGTTTGCCAGCCAGCGGAAGTTCGTGGTATCTACCGCGTCGGAGAGGGTGTTCCAGCGGACGCGACCGCGTCCGAAGCGCAGACCGAGGGCCATGGGGCGAATCGTCGCCGTCGCCAACCAGAAGGGGGGGGTTGGCAAGACCACCACCGCCGTGAACCTCGGCGCGTCGCTGGCCGCCGCCGAGAAGCGGGTGCTGGTCGTCGACATCGATCCGCAGGGGAACGCCTCCTCGGGCCTCGGCTACCCGCCGGGCGCCGTCGACGAGGGCGTGTACGACGCGCTGCTCGACGGTCGGCCGGTCACCGAGCTGACCCGCCCCACCGAGCTGCCGCAGCTCACGCTGCTGCCGGCCCACCGCGACCTCGTCGGCGCCGAGCTGGAGCTGGTCGCCGAGCCCGACCGGGAGCAGCGCCTGCGCCGGGCGCTGGAGCCGGTGGCCTCAGCCTACGACTTCATCTTCGTGGACACCCCGCCGAGCCTCGGCCTGCTCACGCTGAACGCGCTGGTGGCCGCCGACGCGGTGCTCATCCCGATGCAGTGCGAGTACTTCGCCCTGGAGGGGCTCGGGCAGCTCGTCGCCACCATCGAGATGGTCAAGACGCGCCTCAACCAGCGGCTGGAGATCGAGGGCATCCTCCTGTGCATGGTCGATCCCCGCCTCAACCTGACCGGCCAGGTGGACGCCGAGGTCCGCGGCCACTTCGACGGCGCCGTCTTCGACACGGTCATCCCGCGGAACGTGCGCCTCTCCGAAAGTCCGTCCTTCGGGCAGCCGATCCTGTTGTACGATGTCGGCTCCCGCGGCGCCCAGAGCTACCTGGCCCTGGCCAAGGAGTTCCTCAAGCGTCGCGCCAATGGTGGACCGCGATGACGACGAACAGGCGGCGCGCGCTCGGCCGGGGCCTCGCGGCCCTGATCCCCGGCGCCGCCGCGCCGCCGCCCCCGCCAGTCGCCGGCCTCGGGCGCGACTATTTCCTCTGCCCCATCGAGGACGTCGCCCGCGCGCCCGCGCAGCCGCGTCAGACCTTCGACGAGGGCTCGCTCGGGGAGCTGGCCGCCTCCATCCGGGAGCAGGGCGTGATCCAGCCGCTCATCGTGCGCCAGCGCGACGGCGGCGGGTACCTGATCATCGCCGGCGAGCGCCGCTGGCGCGCGGCGCAGCGCGCCGGGCTGCGGCAGATCCCGGTGATCGTCAAGGAGGCGACGCCCGCGCAGAGCTTCGAGCTGGCGCTGGTCGAGAACCTCCAGCGCGACGACCTGAACCCGATCGAGGAGGCCGAGGCCTACCGCCGGCTCTCGGAGGAGTTCGGCTACACGCAGGAGCAGCTGGCCCAGCGCGTGGGCAAGGAGCGCTCCAGCGTGACGAACTCGCTCCGGCTCCTGAAGCTCCCCGAGGCGGTGCGCGGCATGTGCGCCTCGGGCCAGCTCAGCATGGGGCACGCGCGCGCGCTGCTCGGCGGCGAGTCGGAGGCGGCCATCCTGCGCCTGGCCCGCGCCGTCGTGGCCCGCGGCCTGTCGGTGCGCCAGACCGAGGAGGCGGTGCGTCGCCAGCGCGCCGGCGACGGCAGGCGCAAGGCGAAGGGCGGCAAGGGGCCGGAGCCCTCCGCCTCGGTGCGCGACCTCGAGTCACGGCTCCGCCGCGCGCTCGGCACGCGGGTGAAGGTGGTCCAACGGAGCGCCCAGGCCGGCCACCTCCAGATCGACTACGCGTCTCTCGACGAGCTCGACCGCCTGCTCGAGCGACTGTTGCGCACGTGACCGACGAGTTCCGCCAGTTCGGACGCGTCCCGGTCGCCCTCGAGGTGCGCTACGCGAGCACCTGCGCCTTCCTGGTCGCCTACACGACGAACCTCTCGAAGGGGGGCGTCTTCCTCGAGACGCCGACCCCGCTCCCCGTCGGCTCGGAGATCACGCTCACGATCTCGGCACCGCACGCCCCCGAGCCGATGGTGGTCGAGGGGCGCGTGGCGTGGGTGCGGGACCAGTCCGACCCCGAGGGGCACCCGGTCGGCATGGGGGTGCAGTTCAGCCAGCTCGAACAGCGCTACGGCGCGGTGATCGACCACATCGTGACGCGGTTCGAGGGCGTGTGCATCCTCGTGGTGTCGTCGTCGTCCGCGACGCGCTCCCACATCGTCCGCTACCTCAAGAGCATCATCACGGCCCAGGTGGTGGAGGCCGAGGACATCACCACGGTCGTCCAGGTGCTCGCCGCCCGCGTGGACCTGTGCATCGTCGACCTCGACGACGGCGCCCAGGGCGAGGTGGCCCTGCTGGCCGCTCACGACCGGGCCGAGCACCCGGTGCCGGTCATCGCCCTGGCCCGCGAGGAGGAGATCCGGGTCCGCGGTGGCTCGCTCGGCGCGGACGAGGCGCTCCCGAGCCCGCCGCCGTTCGGCGCCCTGCAACAGGCGGTGATCCGCTGCCTGGCGAAGCCCGCCGCCGTGACCTAGCCCGGCGTGCCGGCTCGCCGCCGCGCGGCGGCCACGGTGTTGCGCAGCAGCATGGCGATGGTCATCGGGCCGACCCCGCCCGGCACCGGCGTGATGGCGCGGGCACGCACGGCGGCGGCCGCGTACTCCACGTCGCCCACGAGCTTGCCCTCCACGTTCCGGTTCATGCCGACGTCGATGACTGTCGCGCCTTCGCGGATCCAGTCGCCACGCACCATCTCCGTCTTGCCGATGGCCGCGACCACGATGTCGGCGCGGCGCACCACGCCGGCGAGGTCGCGGGTCCGCGAGTGGCACATGGTCACGGTCGCGTTCGCGGCCTGCAGCAGCGCCGCCATGGGCTTGCCCACGAGGTTGCTGCGGCCGATCACGACGGCCTCGGCGCCGCTGATCTCGGTCTGCGCCTCGGCGAGCAGGCGCATGACGCCGGCGGGGGTGCACGGGACGAAGCCGTCCTCCCCCATCCACAGGCGCCCGACGTTGACGGGGTGGAGCCCGTCGGCGTCCTTGTCGGGCGAGAT
>JACRCY010000068.1 GCA_016218785.1 Deltaproteobacteria bacterium | reverse complement strand
GCTGACGCCCACGCGCCCGAGGCGAAGTACCCGCCCTTGAACATCGCGTTCATCCCCGCCGCGCTGAGCTGCCGGATGGTCGAGTCGTGACACACGCCCGTGAGGAAGTAGACGCCCGAGCCCCACGTCCCCTTCGAGATCATGTTCGCGGCCGTATCGGGCGAGACCCAGAAGGTCTGCAGCACCTGGTTCGGCATGATGTCGGTGCGCGCCGCGTTCGCCGCCCCGTCGATGACGCCGCTCGAGGGCAGGCCGAAGAGGCCGCCGGTGAGATTCCCCGAGGTCTCGACGTACTTCACCGTCCCGTCAGGGAAGGTGTACTTCACCCCCGCGTGGGTCCAGCCGAGCTCGTGCTGCGTCGAGGTCACGATGTTGTCCCCGTTGATCTCCCGCCCGTACTGCTCCACCTTGACCGAGTTCTTGGCCGTCTGCTCCGCGGTCGCCACGGGCGCGAGCTTGTTCACCGCGAAGCCCACGCCCGCCTCGACCCCGGCGCGCGCCAGCCCGGCGAGGATCATGCCGCCCACGCCGCCGACCTTCTCCTGGATCTTCTTGCCCGCGGTCTGGGCGAACACCTCGCCGGCCGCGCGCTGCAGGCCCATGCGCCAGCCCCCCTGGTACGCGCCTCCGCAGTAGGCTCCGGCCACCGCCAGGACGAACGCGACCGTGGTCCACCCCCGTTCCTGCGCGAACTGCTGCGCCACGGCGAAGCCCGCGTTGATGAGGCCCCCGATCGGGTTCCCGGTCAGGATCGTGCCGACGACGAAGGCGACCACCGCGGTGATCACGTACCTCTTGATGGCCTCCCAGGCCTTGCTGATCGCCTTCCAGATCTTCTTGAAGAGCCTGCCCAGGCTGAAGTGCCCGCTCGGGTCGGTCGCGTTGGTCGGGTCGTTGCCGGCGTAGGAGTACGGGTCGAGGCCCTGCGGCCCGACCTCGAGCTGCCGGGCCGCGTCCGGCGTCACGAAGCGCCCAAGGACCGGGTCGTAGTAGCGCGCGCCCATGAACACGAGCCCGGTCTCGGCGTCGTAGCGGTGGCCGGTCAAGCCGCTCCGCGACTCCTGCGACGTGTCGTTGAAGACCACCCGCTCGCCGAACGGCAGGAACATCTGGTGCCTGACCACCCCGCCGTTCGCATCGACGATCTTCTGCACCCCGCCCTGCCGGTCGCCGAGGAACCACTCCGGCCCGGGCGCGCTCGAGACCTTACGCGCGATGAGCGTCTGCCCCATCTTGTAGTACTTGGTCGCGACGCCGGCCTTGACCTCGTAGAGCGCGCCCACGGACGTGGTCGTGACGCCCCCCGAGATCTTCTGCACCCGCTCGCCGTCGCCGTCGTAGGCGAAGGTGGTGCAGACCCCGTCCTTGCAGATCTGCGTCGGCCGGTTGTCCTCGTTGAAGGTGTAGCTCCGGCCCGCGCCCGCCGTGGTGTTGCCGTTGGCGTCGTAGGTGAAGCTCCACCCGCCCGCCGTCGTGACCGCGTGCGGCCGGCTCCCGCCCGCCGCCGGGTAGGCGTAGCTGCCCACGACCGAGTTGTAGGTCATCTTGCCGATGGCGTCGTAGGTGTAGCTCCGGCTCCAGCCGCCCGTGGTCGTGTGCGTGCCGCTCGCCAGGCGGCCGAGCGGGTCGTAGGCGTAGTTGAAGCTCTCGTAGCCGTGCAGGTTGTCGCGGATGGTGGCGATGCGGCCGTCGGCGTTGTAGGTGTACGTCAGGTCCTGGACCTTCGCCTGCGTGCACGGGTAGGGGTTGCACTGGTAGGTTCCGCAGCCGACCGTCCGCACGCCGACATCGCGCAGTGGCCGATCGATGCCCGTCGAGCGCAACAGCCGGCCGGCCAGGTCACGCAGGTGGCGCCCCGCCTTGCCCGCGAGCCGGTCGACGATGTTGCCGGGCGGACCCAGCAGCCCCCTCCGGAGCACCGGCCCCACCACAGCAGCAGTGTTGGCAAGGGGGTCCCCGTCGCAGGAGTTGGTGCAGGTCTGGTAGCAAGTGGCAGGCTGGCCCGTGACCTGGGAGGTCAGCCAGCCGCGCTGATCGTTGTACCCGAAGGTGGTCGTGCGGTTGTTCCCCAAGCCCAGGCTGGTCATCTGCCCGCGCCCGTTGTAGGCCACGGACGAGAGGTACGTGGACCAGCCGCCGACCGACGCCACCCGACCGCCGGCATCGTACGCGGTCGTCACCGCCTCGCCGTCAGGGTAGGTGAGCGCCGCCGGGCGCCCGGCCACGTCGTAGCTCTGCCCGATGGTGTAGGTCGTCCCGGAGATCGTCACGCGCGTCGAGGTCGGCCGCCCCTCGGGGTCGTAGACCTGCGCCTTCTGCACGCCCGAGCGCGAGTCCACCTGGCGCGTGCGCCGGCCCTTCGAGTCCCCGTACCCGGCCTCGTCGTAGTAGTTCTGCACCGTGGCTCCGCCCGGGTAGGTCTTCTCCACCAGCCGGTTGGCCGCGTCGTAGCTGAAGGTGATGCGCTGCGCCTTGGCGTCGGTCTGCGCGAGGAGGTTCCCGGCGAGGTCGTACTCGTAGCTCCAGGTCCCCAGGTCCGGGTCGACCATCGAGGTGCGCCGGCCGAGCGAGTCGAAGGCGAACGTGGTCGCGTTGCCGGCCGCATCCTGGATGCGCGTCTGGCGGCCGAGGAGGTCGCGGCCGTAGTAGGCGTACCGCCACGCCCCGCCGTCCCACTCGGCAATCGCCGCGTCGAAGTCGCGGCTGTCCTGGTAGACGTACTTGGTCCGCCCGGCCTCGTCGGTCCGGGCTTCCCACTCCACGATGCACGAATTCGCCACCGGGCACCACGTGCCCGACTGGACGCCGTACGACCGCGTCGCGGAGTTGCCGTCCGGATGGGTGAGGTTTGTCGGCCGGCCGAGCTGGTCGTACCCGTGCACCGTGTAGTACACGGTCTCCCCGGAGACGTACGGGTTCGACTCCTTCCACAGGCGCCCGGCCGAGTCGAAGAGCTTGTCGGCGTAGATGCCGGGCTCGGCCACCGTCCGCCAGGTCCGCCCGAGCCCATCGAAGTACACGTCCCCCCAGAGCCCGTCGGTCGTGCCGTCGCACTTGGCCGTGCGCGTCCGCTGGCTGCTCGGGCTGCCGTAGGAGAGGTACTGCACTGTCTCGCAGCCACCGTCGGGGTAGTAGGTCCCGGTCTTGCGGCAGAGCGCGTCGTAGGTGTACGTGGTCGTGCGCCCGTTCGGGTCGGTCGCGCTCGTCGGCACCCCGCACACCGCGTCGTAGGCCGCGGTGCTGCGGTGGCCGAGCGCGTTC
>JACRCY010000647.1 GCA_016218785.1 Deltaproteobacteria bacterium | reverse complement strand
GGACCGACGGTGGACCGGGCGGTGCCGCCAGGGCCGACCGGTGCGCCCGGCGCGTCGTTCCCGGTACCGCGGCCGCTCCTCGCGCGCCTGACGGCCCCGGCCGGGCCGCCCGCCGCGCGCCTGGTCGAGCGGGCCGGCGCCGCGGTCATGGCCGTGCCGGGTCGCTACTCGGTGACCTACCTCCTCCTGGCCGCGGACGCGGCTGTCGGCCCTCGAGGTCGAGACGGTCTTCCCCGCGCACGGCCCGATCCTCGCAGGGCCGGACGTGCTCGCGCGCCTGCGCGACCCGGTGCTCCTGCCTTGACCGGCGCGCCGGCCGTCGTACCATGGCGGCGGCCGGGAGCCTGACGCCAGATGACGCTCGCCCTCTCGATCATCCTGCCGGTGGTGGCGTACCTCCTGGGGTCGATCCCCTTCGGCGTCGTGGTCGCACGGGCCCGCGGCGTCGACCTGCGCCAGGTCGGGTCGGGCAACATCGGCGCCACCAACGCCGCTCGCGCCCTCGGCAAGGGCTTCGGCGCCGTGGTGCTGGTGCTCGACGCGCTGAAAGGGTTCGTGCCGGTCCTCCTGGCGCGGCTGCTCCTCGGCCGCGCCCCCCATGGGGAGTGCCTCGTGGCCCTGACGGCGCTGCTCGCCTTCGCCGGACACCTCTTCCCGGTGTTTCTGGGGTTCCGCGGCGGCAAGGGCGTGGCCACCGCCCTGGGGGTCTTCCTGGCGCTCTCGCCGCTCGCCGCCCTCGGGGCCATCGTCGTGTACGCCGCGGTCTACGCGCTCACCCGCACCTCGTCCTTGGGCTCGCTGACGGCGGCGGTCGCGTTCGTGCCGCTCGGCTACTTCCTCGCGGCCCGCAGCCGCGTCCAGCTGGCGCTCGCCGTGCTGCTCGTTCTCGGCATCGTGGTCAGCCACCGGGAGAACATCCGGCGGCTGATCCGGCGCGAGGAAGGCAAGGTCTAGGCGCGTGGGAGCCCGACGGGCTCCGCCCGGCGGGGTCCATCGCGGGAGGGAATGGGAACCCTCCGAGGGTTCCCATATCAGCGGGCCACTACTCGCTGCGGCCGGCCCGCCCGATCTCGTCGAGCCGGTCGAGCAGCCGGCCGCCGAGCGCGTCGCACCCCTTGGCGTCGAGCCCGTCGAGGTTGTCGCCGAAGACCACCTGGTGGGTGGCCGGGTTGGCGCAGAAGATGCTGAAGAACGGCTTGCCGGAGACCACCGCGACCTCGCCGTAGACGACGTAGTCGGCGCGCAGCTCGCGGCCGGCCTCGGCGGCGCCCGTGGTGCCCAGGCGGGCGAGCTCGGCGCCGCGCTCGCGCTTGAGGGCCGAGATGCGCGCGCGGTCGACGAGGCGGTGGTGGCCGCGCCGCGCCAGCGAGGCGAGCAGGCAGCTCTCGAGGGCGGCGGCGTGCGCCTCGGCGCCCCCCTCGAGGGAGGTGCCGGTCCCCACGCCCAGGAGCGCCAGGGTGTGGGGCTCGACGCGCGGGGCGCCGGCGCGTGACCGCCACAGCCGGAGCGTGAAGAGGCCGCTCGCGAGCAGGGCCAGGGTCGCGGCGCCGGCCACGAGCGCCACGGTGAGGGTGCGCCACGATGGGCGCGGCGGCGGCCGGACCGTGTCGGGCGAGACGCGCTTGTAGGGCGCCGACGGACGCCGCGCCAGGGATCCGGGGCGCGGGAACAGCTCGCGGGGGTCGGCGACCGGGGGTGCGACCGCCGCGCCCAGCGGCACGTACGAGGGGTCGCCGTAGAGCACGTAGGGCGCCCACCCCAGCTCCGCCTCCCCGAACGTCGCGGCCACCGCGTCGCGCGCCTGGCGCAGGGCCGCGCCCACCGCGAGGCCCGCGGCGATTCCACCCCAGAAGTGCACCGCGAACTCCCGGCCGCGGCCGTCGGTGACGTCCCACTGCGTGCCGAGGTAGTAGCGCACCCCGGCCAGCAGGAAGGCGTTGGCGAGGCCGTAGACGCGCGTCGGGTCGTCGCCGACCCAGGCGTCGGTCTGCGTCGAGCGGCAGCCGTTGGCGAAGACCATGAGCGGCAGCGGCGAGCCCCCGGCGAGCGCGACCACGTCGTCGGCGGTGAGGTCGCCGTCGCGCAGGCGCCAGCCGCTCCGGCCGGGGCGGTCCGGGTCGTGGTGCGCGTGCCCCGCGAAATGCACCGCGTCGTACTCCTTGAGGTGACGGCGCACCGTCGCGGGATCGGCGTCGGCCAGCAGCACGGCCCGCACGCCGCCCTGGCGGTCCATGGCCGCGCACAGCGCCTCCCCCTCGGCCGCGACCGCGGGCAGCGCGCCGCTCGGGTCGGCCGCCAGCACCAGCATGCGCAGGGGGCGCGCGACGCTGCGCGCCGGCTGCCCGCGCAGCGGCTGGGGCGTGGCCACCGACCGCCCCACGTCGTAGCGGCGGCAGAGGAAGTGCTGGCCGTCGTAGAGCAGTTCCCAGGGCACGGTGACCAGGACCTCGTCCAGCTCCAGGAGCAGCGGCCCCTTCCGGGCGCGCAGCGCCTCGCGCACCTCGGCCGGGAGGAGCGCGAGGTAGAGCTGCTCGCCGGCGTGGCGCAGGTCGGCGAGGTTGCGCTCGGCGAGGGCGCGCTCGTGGGTGGCGCGCTGCAGGGTGGCCACCACCGCGCGGGCGAGCCCGTGCGCGCGCTCGCGGTCGAAGGCGATCTCGTGCCGGCGGGAGAGGGTCGCGTCCCCGAGCGTGCAGGTGACGGCGTCACCCGCCACCTGGAGCGAGAGGCGCAGCGGGACGGTCATGACGGCGGTCCGGGCGCGCGCGTCGGCTGCAGGGCGCTCGGCGGCGCGAAGGGGGCAATGGCCTGGTCACGCAGCCGGGCGCGCTCCTCCCGCAGCAACTCCCCCGTGAGCGGGTGGCGCAGGTCCGGGGCGAGATCGAGCAGTGGCACGAGCACGAAGGCCCGGCGCTGGAGCTGCCGGTGCGGGACCAACAGGCCCGGCTCGTCCACCACCGTCGACCCGAACAGCAGCAGGTCGAGGTCGATCGTGCGCGGGCCCTGCGGCACGTCGCGCACCCGCCCGAGCGCGCGCTCCACCTGCAGCAGGCGCCCCAGCAGGTCGCGCGGCGCGAGCGAGGTCTCGACCGCGCAGACCGCGTTCAGGAACGCCGGCTGCGCCCGGACCGGCCCCTGCGGCGCCGTCTCGTACACCGGCGAGCACGCCACCACGCGCACGCCAGCGGCCCCGTCGAGCCGATCGACGGCGTCGCGCAGCGCCTGGAGACGGTCGCCGAGGTTGGCGCCGAGGCCCACGTACGCGTGCGCAAGTGCGCTCATCGCCCGGTCATGGTACACGGCACCTCGTTCAAGGTCCAAGGCAGGTTGAAGGTCGAAGCCGCCCCCCCGCCGGTGCTCCAGAGCTTCAACCATGAACCTTCAACCGTCAACGCGCCGCAGGCGCCACCGCGCCGCGAGCGCGTCCCGTTGACCCCGGGCCGCGCCTCCCGCTAGAGTGCCGCTCGTGCTGTCCGTCCTGCTCGCCGCCACGGCCACCGGGCTCTGCACCGGCGTCGGCGCGTTGCCCTTCTTCGTGGTCGGTCGCCTGCCCCGCCGCGCCTACGACGCGATCCTCGGCTTCGGCGCCGGCCTCATGCTCTCGGCCGCGACCATCGGCCTCCTGGGGCATGCGCTCGGCCGCATCCGCCCGGCGGGGGGCCACCTGTCGGTCACGACGCTGCTCCTGGTCCTCGGCGGCTTCGGCGCCGGCTTCCTGATCCTGCTCGTGGTCGAGCGGCTGATCCCGCACGAGCACGCGGGCGGTCACCGCGAGCACCTGCTCCACGGCGGGCGCCGGCCCGAGGACGACGAAGCACCGGCCGATCACGAGCACGCCCACGACCGCCACGACGGGCACGACCACGGCCGGGACGTCCCCGCGGCCGCGGCGCGCGAGCGCGCCATGAACCAGCGCCTGGGCGTGGCCATCTCCGGCGCGCTGGTCTTCCACCGCCTCCCCGAGGGGTTCGCCATCGGCGCCAGCTTCGCCACCGGGGAGACGGCTCCCTTGGGCGGCCTCGTCGCCATCGCCGTGGGGCTGCAGAACGTGTGCGAGGGGCTGGTCGGCACCGCCCCCTTGCGCGCCGGCGGGCTCTCGGCGTGGAAGGCCCTGGGCATCGCGGTCCTGACCGGCGTGACCATGCCGCTGGCGGCCGCCCTCGGCTACCTCTTCTCGCGTCACATCGAGGGGGCGCTCCCCTTCGCCCTCGCCCTCGGCGCCGGCTCGCTCATCGCCGTCACCTCGAACGAGATCATCCCCGAGACGCACAGCCACGGGAACGAGGTCACCGCCACGGTCGGCGTGGTCCTGGGCTTCGTCTTCACGATCGTGCTGCGCGTGGTCCTGGGCGTCGACTGACGCCGGCGCTCGTCGCGCCGAGCGCGCGCCGGGGCCCGGGTCACAGCCTGAGGCGCTCCAGCCGCGCCACCGCCTCCCGCAGGCGCGCGACCGGCGCGGTCAGCGCGAAGCGGACGAAGCCCTCGCCGCCGGCGCCGAAGCCCGTGGCCGGCGTCGCCACCACGCCGGCCTCCCGCAGCAGGCGCATGGTGAACTCCAGGGCGGGCATCCCCTTGGTGGCGAGCAGCACGTAGAAGGTCGCCGGCGGCTTGATGACGTCGTAGCCGGCGCGGGCGAGCCCCGCGCAGAACACGTCGCGGCGCTCGCGGTAGATGCGCCGCAGCTCGTCCACGCACGCCTGGTCGCCGTCGAGCGCGGCCACGCCGGCGCGCTGCACGGCCTCGAAGCAGCCCGAGTCGACGTTGGTCTTGACCTGGAGCAGCGCGGCGACGAGGGCTGCGTGGCCCACGGCGAAGCCCACGCGCCAGCCGGTCATGTTGTAGGTCTTGGAGAGGGAGTGGAACTCGAGGCCGCACTCCATGGCCCCCGGCGTCTGCAGGAACGATCCGGCCGGCGTCTCGAACCACATCTCCGAGTAGGCGTTGTCGGAGGCGACGATGATGTCGTACCGGAGCGCGAACTCCACCACCTGGCGATAGAACTCCGGCGGGGCCAGCGCGGCGGTCGGGTTGTTGGGGTAGTTGAGCCACATGATCTTCGCCCGGCGCGCGACGCGCTCCGGGATGGCCGCGAGATCGGGCAGGAACCCGTGCTCCCGCCGGAGGGGCAGGGCGAAGACCTCGCCGCCCATGAAGCGCGTGAGCGTGGCGTAGACCGGGTAGCCGGGGTCGGGCACCAGGACCACGTCGCCGGGGTCGACGAAGGCCACGGGGAAGTGCGCGATCCCTTCCTTGGAGCCGATGAGGGTCACCACCTCGCGCTCGGGGTCGACCTTCACGCCGAAGCGCCGCGTCAGGAAGCGCGCCGCCGCCGCGCGGAACTCGGCGAGCCCCACGTAGGCCGGGTAGCGGTGCGTGCCGGCGTCGGCGGTCGCCTCCTGCATGGCCGCGACGATGTGGGGCGGCGTCGGCAGGTCGGGATCCCCGATGCCGAGGTCGATCAGGTCCTTGCCCTTGGCCCGCTCCTCCAGCTTGAGGGCGTCGATGTGGGCGAAGAGGTACGGCGGGATGGCGCCGATGCGCGCTGCGAGCTTGAAGTTCACGGGAGCACCTCGGCGATGACGGGATTCCGGAGGGTGCCAATTCCCTCGATCTCGATCTCGACCACGTCCCCCGGCCACAGCTGGCCGACCCCTTGCGGGGTCCCGGTCGAGAAGAGGTCGCCGGGCTCGAGCGTCATCACCCGGCTGGCGAACGCCACCAGCTCGGGCACCGAGAAGATCAGGTCGTCGGTCCGGCCGTCCTGCTGGACCGCGCCGTTCACGCGGGTGACGACGCGGAGCCGCGACGGATCCAGGTCGGTCTCGAGCCAGGGACCGCACGGCGCGAAGGTGTCGAACCCCTTGGCGCGGGTGAACTGGCCGTCCTTCTTCTGCAGGTCGCGAACGGTGACGTCGTTCAGGATCGTGTAGCCGAGCACGTAGTCGAGCGCCTCGGCGGCCCGCACGTGGCGGGCGCGCCGGCCGATGACGAAGGCAAGCTCCCCCTCGTAGTCCACGCGCTCGTAGCCGCCCGGCCGGACGATGGGATCGCCCGGCGCCAGCAGCGCCGAGGGCGCCTTGAGGAAGAGGAGCGGCTCGTCGGGCACGCCCTTGCCCATCTCGGCCGCGTGGGCGCGGTAGTTCTGGCCCACCGCGAGTATCTTCGACGGCACCGACGGCGGCAGCAGGCGCGCGCCGGCGAGCGGCACGGCCACGCCGGAGCTCGCCGGCCCGTGGAAGGGATCGCCCGCGACGAGCTCGATCCGGTCGTCGGCAACGACCCCGTGGTGGGCAACGCCGTCGATCTCGACGCGGCACAGGCGCATGCTGGTGTCATACCGGAGCGCCCGGCGCGGGGCAAGTGGGCGTGGGATTCGCGGCCCGGTGGGCGGCACCGCCACGCACGCGGAGCAAACGGCCGCTTGAGGCCTCCCTTCGATCCGCGCTATGATCCCCCCATGCTGAAGGGCAAGGCTCCGCTCATCGTGGCGATTGTCTTGGGCTTCCTCGCGGTGCTGGTTTCGATCCGCGCGATCAAGATGAAGGAGGCCGAAGTCACCCGCGGGTGGGAGCTGGAGGACGTGGTGGTCGCCGCCACCGACGTCCAGCCCGGCACCTTCCTGTCGAACGACGTGGTGCAGATCAGCAAGATGCCCCGGAAGTTCGTCTACGAGAGCGTGCTCGTCCCGGGGGACATGGAGGTGGCGCTCGGCCGTGAGGTGCTCGTCCCCGTCAAGCGCGGTGAGCCCGTGCACTGGTACCAGCTCCAGGGGATCAAGGCGCTCGAGCGGCTCTCCAAGGCGGTGCGCAAGCGCGGCCGCGCCATCACCATCGGCGTGAACGAGCGCTCCGCCGTCGGCCAGTGGGTGCGCCCCAACGACCACGTCGATGTCCTCGGCACCTTCCGCGACCCGGGCTCGAACCAGATGGTGGCGGTGACGCTGCTGCAGAACGTCATCGTGCTCGCCACCGGCCAGCAGGGCGCCAACTCCAACCCGGGCAGCAAGGGGGAGACCGAGTACGGCACCATCACGGTGCTCGCGCTCCCCGAGGAAGCCGAGATCCTGGTGCTGGCGCAGGAGATGGGCTCGCTCTACCTGTCGCTGCGCAACAGCGAGGACATCAGCATCTTCGAGGAGCGGGCCCGCACCACCATCGACACGCTCCTCACCGGCGAGCGGGTCAAGAAGCTGCAGGAGAAGCGCTACCAGACGATCCAGATCATCCGCGGCATCCAGGGCAAGATGCCGGGGCAATAGCCGGCCTCCAGGCGGAACGCCCGTGCTCGGTCTCGTCATCCTCCTCGTCTTCGCGGCAGTCTTCCTGCTCGCGCTGATCATCATGTCGGTGATCTCGCGCGGCATCGAGCAGTACGAGGAGCGCTTCCTCACCCGCTCGGCCCGCGATCTCGGGGAGATGTTCTACTTCATTGACCCGCGGCAGCTGCTCATCCTCGACGTCGCCTGCGCCGTGGCCTTCGGCCTGCTCGGCTACGCGGCGGCCAACATCCTGGTCGGCGTCATCATGGCGGGGGTTGGCGGCCTCTTCCCGTTCTACGGCATCCGCTACCTGCGCGAGAAGCGCGTGCGCAAGCGCGAGGAGCCGCTGGTCGCCGCGCTCACGCAGAGGTCGGCGGCGTTCAAGGCCGGCCTGACGCTCCCCCAGGCCGCCGAGAACGTGGCCAAGGAGGCCTCGCCCCCGCTCGGGCAGGAGTTCGGGCTCTTCATCAAGGAGCTGAAGCTCGGCGTGCAGGTCGAGGAGGCGCTCAACAACATGGCCGTCCGCGTGGGCTCCGAGGACCTCCACCTGGTGGTCGTCTCGACCAACGTGGCGCGCAAGCTCGGCGGCAACATGGCCGAGATGTTCGACATCATCTCGCAGACCATCCGCGAGCGCTTCCGGCTCGAGGGGCGCATCCGCTCGCTCACCGCGCAGGGCAAGCTCCAGGGGTGGGTGGTCGGCGCCATGCCGCTGATCCTCGGCCTGGTGCTGAACTACATGCGGCCCGACCTGATGCAGCCGATGCTGCAGTCGAGGTTCGGCTACGGGCTGATCATCGCCATCATCATCATGGAAGCGATCGGGATCTGGATGATCCGCCGGATCGTGAACATCGACGTATGACGACGCTGCTGCTCACCCAGATCATGATCCTCGGCTCTGCCGCGCTCTGAGGCGTGGTCGTGTTCCTGGTCGTGCGCGCGCTGTGGCCGGAGAGCTACTTCAATGAGACCTCGGCGATGGCCCAGGAGGCCGCGGCGCGCCGCGAGGGGCGCGCGCTGGGCCGCGTGGTCAAGCCCGGCGCCAAGGAGGTGGTGGGCGCCGCCGGCGACGTGGTGGTGAGGCGGCTCGGCGACGCCAACGCGCGCTTCGTCCGGCCCAAGTTCAAGGAGAAGATCACCCGCCGCTTCGTGGCGATGGGGAACCCCAAGCTCCGCCCCCAGGACTTCATCGCCTACCAGCAGCTGTGCGCGGTCTTCTTCCTGCTCCTCGGGCTGTTCATGATGTACGCGTTCAAGAAGGGGCTCTACTGGTCGGTGGCTTTCGGCGTCTTCGGCTGGTTCATGCCCTACATCTGGCTGGCCGACAAGATCAAGAAGCGCCACCACCAGATCAGCCGCGCGCTCCCCTACAGCCTCGACCTCCTGACCCTCTCGGTCGAGGCGGGCCTCGACTTCCAGGCGGCGCTCGGCACCGTGGTCGAGAAGGGGCGGCCGGGGCCGCTGCAGGAGGAGCTGGGCATGGTCCTGTCGGAGATCCGCCTCGGCAAGACGCGCGAGGAGTCGCTCCGCAACCTCTCCGACCGGGTCCAGCTCGACGCGCTCACGGCCTTCGTGTCGAACCTCATCCAGGCCGACCGCATGGGCACGTCGCTCGGCAAGATCCTGCGCATCCAGTCGACGCAGATGCGCATCAACCGCACGCACCGGGCGGAGAAGCTGGCCAACGAGGCGCCCATCAAGATGCTGGCGCCGCTCATCGGCTGCATCTTCCCGACGGTCTTCATGATCCTGTTCGGGCCCATCATCTACCGCCTCATGTTCGGCGGCGGCCCGTGACGGGGAGAGCGGGGGGCGGAGGCTACCCGTGACCCAGTCGCGGAGTTCGTCCCGAGACGGCAAGCGCGAGCGACCCAAGGGCGGCAGCTCCACCGTGCGCCGCAGCCCCAAGGCGCGCTCGGGGGCCGGCCGCCGGGGCTTCATCCTGACCGTCACCGACGGTCGCAACGCCGGCCGCGAGTACTTCTTCGAGACCGAGGCCTCGCTCGGTCGCACCGACGAGAACAACGTCATCATCATGGACCCGGGCGTCTCGCGCCGCCACGCCCGCATCGCCGGCGGCGAGGGGATCTTCACCATCGAGGACCAGGGGAGCTCCAACGGCACGCGCCTGAACGGCGAGCGCCTGACCTCGCCCGAGGTGCTGCGCGACGGCGACTACCTGCAGATCGGCGAGACCACGATGCTCTTCTCGGTGCTCGACGTGGCCCACGAGGAGGTGACGGGCCGCACCTCCTTCGCCGAGCTCGAGGAGGCGCTCGCCGACCGCAAGTACACCGCCGAGAAGAAGTACTGGCAGGTGCGGCTGCGGGCCATCATGCGGAGCAAGGGTGCGCTCGCCGCGGTGCTCGCCGTCCTGGTGCTCGGCGGGGGCTACGGCGTCTGGTCGGTCCTGCGCTCGGGCAAGGCCGGCATCATCATCGACCGCTCCAGCGAGGTCATCGCCTACTCGGACGGCGACGAGTTCTTCAACAAGGTCTACGGCTACGGCCCCTACGACAAGGCCCACCGCGAGAAGGTGCAGGTCGAGTTCGAGTACCTGGGCGGACGCGCCACGCTCCAGTACGGCGCCTGGGGCATCGACAAGGTCGGCGAGCTGCAGGTGAGCATCAACGGGCAGAAGGTGTCGGACACCCCCCTGACCATGGGGCGCTGGGTCTACGGCCTCAAGGTGGTGGTGCCCCGGGAGCTGCTGTCCAAGGGCAAGCCCAACCGCGTGGTCTTCAAGAGTACGTTGAACCCTCCAGGAAAGGACAAGTGGGAGATCTGCTATGTCCAGATCCTGCAAGAGGCCATACCCCCGGCGAACCGTGAGGAAGCCCGCCTCCAGTTCGATCTGGCCAAGAAGGCCTTCGAGGACGGGGAGATCGCGCCGTTCAACCTCTACACCGCGCTCGGGAAGTTCAAGAAGGTCCGGGATCTGCTGGAGGAACTGCCCCAGAAGCCGGAGATCTACGCCGAGACCCTGGAGTACATCGAGAAGACCGATCAGCTCCTCACCCAGAAGTTCCAGGACGCGCTCTTCGATGCCCGGCGGGCCGAGCGCTTCAAGGGTGCGGACGAATCGAAGAAGGTGCTCCGTCGGGCGCTGGGCTTCTTCGGCAAGGAAGACTTCCGCTACCGTGAGATCAAGCGGCAACTCGACGCGATGGAGGGCTGAGCGTCGTCGGCCCGTGTCTTGCCGCGTCATTCCACCCGAGCTAGAATTCGACGATGGCCCGCGGTAGTCCCAGCGGCAAGCTCCCGCCACGGCAGATCGATGACGCGGCTGACGATCTCCCGGCCGAGGGGACCGTCATGGACCAGAACGTCATGGCGGAGATCGACGCCGCGGCCGCCGGGTACGGCCAGCAGCGACCGGACGAGGGCTTCGCCGCCGAGCGCGACGACAGCGGCTTGGCGCTCGATCCCTCCGACCTGATGGAGGAAGAGGAGGGGGAGGAGGACGGGCGCACCACGGACCAGCACGCGCTCCCCGAGGCCGAGGTCGACTACCGGGCACCGGCGCCGTCGGCTCCGTTCGCGGTGACGCACCGCCCCACCGAGCAGCTCTCGCCCCACGAGGCCGCCGCCCAGTACGCCCCCGCGCCGCCGCCCGACGCGCCGGGGACCCCGCTGACCGCGTTGCCGACGATGATCTACCGTGACCCTGCGGCCCCCGAGGCGCGGGTGCTGGTGGTCGGCGGCAACGACCGCGGCCGCGAGTTCGAGCTGACCTCCGACGAGGTCACCATCGGCCGCGGCGCCGACTGCGACATCGTGCTCGCCGACATCGCCGTGTCGCGCCGGCACCTGGTGCTGTTCCGCGACGGCGTGGTCTACCGCGCCCGCGACCAGCGCTCGGGCAACGGGACCACCGTCAACGGGCGCAAGGTCGAGGAGACGCTCCTCGCCAACGGCGACCAGATCGAGATCGGCAACACGGTCCTGCGCTTCGTGATGACCGGCGACGCCTACGTGGCGCCCGCCGCCGCGGCGGCGCCGCCGCCACCCGGCTACACGCCCGTCACTGCGCCGCCGCAGTACGCCGCGCCCTACCCGGGCTACGGCCAGGCGCCGCCCGGCGCGCCCAGCATGGCCACGCTGCCGCCGCAGCCCTACCCCGAGGGGGACCCGTTCGCGGTGGCCGCCGCCAGCGACGCCGGCGCCTCCACCCCGATCGTGCCGCCGCGGGCCGGGCCGAAGAGGCGGGCGGGCCCGCCGGCGGCCGGAGGGCCGACGAGCGGCGGCCCGCTCACCCGGCTCACCGCGACGCGCCAGGGGAAGCTCGTCACGTTCGGCTCGCTCGGGCACGCCTTCTTCCTCGTGTCGGCGGCCTTCGTGAAGCGCGTGGTGCTGCCCAAGCGGCGCGCGGCGGTGGCGGCGGCGGGCGCGGTCGCCGCCGCGCAGCTGGCGCCCGAGGCCGCGTACGAAGAGGGGGTCCGCAAGTTCCGCGACGCCGACTGGGAGGGGGCCAAGGCCTCGTTCGAGACCGTGCTCCAGCAAGTGCCGGACTTCCAGGGCGCCAAGAAGTACGTCGAGCGGTGCGACGTCGAGATCAAGTCGCGCGACCAGCTGGCCGCGGCCAGGGCCGCGCTCGACCAGAGCGACTTCGCCGCCGCCAAGGCCGCGCTCAAGGAGGTCGACCCGGCGTCGAAGGCCGGCGACGAAGGGACCCGGCTCGCCCGCACGGTGCCGCTCAAGGAGGTCGAGGTCCTGCTCGCCGCGGCCCGGAAGCTGCAGGCCGAGGAGGACTTCCCGGGAGCCAAGGCCAAGGTGGAGCAGGCCCTGGCGGTGCAGCCCGACCACGCCGAGGCGGTCGCGCTGCGCGGCGAGCTCGAGCGGGCCAAGCCCAAGACGGAGAAGGAGCGCCGGAGGGAGGAGCGCCTCGCGGCCGCGGCCGCGCGGGCCGCGGCCAAGGACCGCACCGCCGCGGATCGCTCGGCCCGCGCCGCGGCCGCCCGGGCCGAGCGCGACGACCAGGCGCGCAAGGCGCGGGACGCGAAGCGCGAGCGCGAGGCGGCCAAGCTGGCCAAGGCGGGCAAGGAGCCGAAGGAAGCGGCGGTGAAGGTGGCGAAGGAGCCGGTGGTCCGGCCGGGCAAGGAGCCGAAGGAGCCGCCGGTGAGGCCGGCCAAGGAGCCGGGCGACGAGAAGGTGCAGGCCACCGGGCCGGTCTCCGACAAGGTGGCCATGCAGCACTACCGGGCCCGCGAGTGGGGCATGGCCATCGCCACCCTCAAGCAGATGGCGGGCAGGCAGAAGGGGAAGCCGGCGCAGAAGACCCTCGCGATGGCCGAGGACATCCGCAAGGTGGGGCAGGCGTTCAACCGCGCCGAGGCCCAGGCGGGCGCGAACCCGGCCGCGGCCGTCGGCCTCTACGAGCAGGCCGCGGCGCTCGACCGCCGCGTCGGCAGGGGGGCGCACGGTCCGTACCTGTCGGGCAAGCTCAACAAGCTGTCGCGCAGCGAGGCCCAGAAGGCGCTGCAGGGCGGCCGGTACGAGCAGGCGTTCAGCCTGGTCAAGACGGCGCAGCGCTACGGCGGTGACGACGCCACC
This sequence comes from Deltaproteobacteria bacterium, assembly GCA_016218785.1. Taxonomy (GTDB): domain Bacteria; phylum Myxococcota_A; class Polyangia; order JACRCY01; family JACRCY01; genus JACRCY01. Next base: position 259 of record JACRCY010000647.1, on the reverse strand, counting down.
ACGCGCAGCGTGACCCAGGGGCTCGACCACAAGGCCAAGGAGCTGTTCGAGCGCGCCTACCAGATGAAGGGGCAGCGCCCGGACGAGGCCAAGAACCTGTGGCGGCGCGTCCTCAAGATGGTGCCCTCGTGGAGTCAGTGGTACGCGAAGTCCTACAAGTACCTCAACGAGACGGCCGGGGCGCGGCCGAAAGATGAGGACGAGTAGGGGGGGGGGGGGGGGGGGGGGGGGGGGGGGGGGGGGGGGGGGGGGGGGGGGG
>JACRCY010000646.1 GCA_016218785.1 Deltaproteobacteria bacterium | reverse complement strand
GTCGGTGTAGTCCATCGGTCCGTCTCCCTCCGGCGTGCGGGCCCGCGCATCATAGCGCGTCACCCCCGTGCCAACCACCTCCGCCCGCGCCGGCGTGACCGCACCCCGCCCGCTCACCGCGCGCGCCACGCGCGCGCCACGCACTGCGCTTGACACCCGGGAAAACCGCCTGTTAGGCTCTGTCGACGGAGGTCGTCCAGGGATGCGGACCCGACGTGTGCTCCTCGTGCTGGGGCTGCTGCTCGCGGCCGTGCCCGCGCGCGCGGACAAGAACGACCTCGCCCTGTGGAAGCTCGGCCAGCTCAACATCAACCCGGACGGCACCATCGGCATGCCCGGCGTGTCGATCGGCGCCGACGCCGAGACGCAGTTCCGCTCGCTCGCCTCCGAGCTCGGCGTGGTCCTCGCGCCGCGCTTCCTGATGCCCGCCGACACCCTGGGCTACAGCGGCTTCCAGTTCTCCGCGGAGCTGAGCTTCACCACCATCAACACGAGCCAGACGACCTCTCCCTGGCGCAACGCCCTGGAGCGGCACGGCCAGATCAAGGCCGACGGCAACCCCGACACCACCATCCCCGGCGTCCTCACCACGGTCGGCGTGTTCGCCCGCAAGGGGATCTGGCTGCCCGTGCCCAGCTTCGAGGTGGGCGCCGGGGCGCTGAACATTCTCGAGACCAACATGTTCGCGCTGCAGGTCTACGCCAAGCTGGCCATCCACGAGGGGTTCCACGGGTGGCCGCTGCCGTCGGTGGCGATCCGCGGCGCCGCCTCGCGGCTGATGGGCTCGACGAACCTCGACCTGACCATCGCCAGCCTGGACTTCAGCCTCTCGTACTCGTTCGGCCTCGGCGGGACCATCAACCTGGCGCCGTACGCCGGCTACAACCTCCTCTGGATCATCCCGCGGAGCCAGGTGCTCGACGCCAACCCGACCTGCGACGCCTACGTGACGTCGACCAACACGGCGGCGACCTGTCCCGACCCGCGCAACCCCAGCGGCGCCACCATCGCGCCCGGGGCGACCGAGCTGAACTCCAACTTCGTCTTCCGCAACCAGGACAACATCGTCAGGCACCGGGTCTTCTTCGGCCTGAAGCTGAAGTTCCACGTGATCGCGCTGATCGCGGACTACGCCTTCATCCCGGCGGGGTCGTCGGCCGACGCCAATGGCCCGGGCGGCGCCAAGATCAAGGACATGTCGAAGCTCCAGCACCAGGCGAGCGTCTCCCTGGCCCTGGATTTCTAGCCGGGTCGATCGCCGCGGGGGGACCGCCCGGCGGCCGCGGCGCACCGCCTATCACACGGCTGGGGGCCCGCCTCTGCATCCCCCCGCACCCCTCTCGGCGGGCCCGGCGGAGCCGGTCCCGCCTCGCCACGCGCTCGCAGGGAGCCCGGGCTGGCTACACCCCGTCCTTGTCCTGCGCCGACTGCGCCTCGAGCCGTTTCTCCAGCTCCTCGAGGCGCCCGGCCAGGGCCTGCACCTCTTTCTGCAGGGTGCTGAAGGGGGAGATCGCCTCGACGGCGTGGCGGATGCGCTCATCCACCCGCTTCTGCCACTCGTCGAACGTCTTCTGCGATCCCTCCAGGAACTCGCGCACGGCCGCGGCCGGCTCGACCTTCGGCTTCTCGACGGCGGCCTCCTCGGCCGGCGCCTCGCCCGGGACCTCGGCGGCCGCGCCCTCGTCGGGGCGGCGGTCGCGGCGGAAGGCCGAGCGGACCTTGCCCCCGGCCTGCGCCACGAACTCCTGGATCGACTCGCCACCGCTCTGGATGAGGTGGCGCATCGCGTGGAGCGGGAGGAAGCTCTTCTGCTTCTTCTCCTCCTCGAAGATGATCTGCGCCAGCGTGACGGAGGTGAGATCCTCCTTGGTGTTGTTGTCGACGATCTGCACGTCCTCGCCGTCGCGGATCATCTCCGAGATCTGATCGAGCGTCACGTAGCGGCTGCGCTGGGTGTCGTAGAGCTTGCGGTTGGCGTAGCGCTTGATCACGCGAGGCTGCGGCATGGCGGCTCCCTCCGACGGGAGGTTGAGGGCTGCATGTTACACGCGCACGGCAGGCCCTGCAACCGACTCGCCAGACCCGGCACCCCATCCTAGAATGGTCACGCGCACCATGCCCCCTGCTGACGACAGGCAGCCCCCGACGACGCCGGCGCCCGCGGCCAGGCGCGCCGACGCGCTGGCGCGCAAGCTCGCAGCCCTGCCCGAGCCGGCCATGCGCGAGGCGGTGCTCACGGAGGCCCTGGCCGGTGGCGCGCCCGACGACCTGGTCCCCTTGCTGGACGAGGTGGTGGCGCGCGGCCGCGCCGGCGGCCCGCCGTTCGACCTGGCGCTGCTGGCCCTGGGCGGCGTGCTCGCCACCCCGGACGCCCTCACCTACGAGCGCCGCGCCGCACTGTACGCCGCGGCCCGCGACGGCGGTCGCTATGACCTCGCCGACCTGTTCCTCTCGGCCGGTGTCGGCCCCGAGCCGGCCCCGTCGGCGCCGCTGAACGTCGCCGGTCGCACCCTCACGCTCGGCGAGCGCAAGTCGCTGGCGCGGGGGGGCCGGCGCGAGATGCTGGACCGGCTGATGCGCGACCCGGCCGCGCCCGTGATCCGGATCCTCCTCGGCAACCCGCGCCTGACCGAGCGCGACGTGGTCGCCATCGCGGCGCGGCGGCCGCAGCTCCCCGAGATCCAGCACGAGATCGCGCGGGCGCGCCGCTGGATCTCCCGCTACAGCGTCAAGCTGGCGCTGGTGCTCAACCCCTACACGCCCACCGACATCGCGGTGCGCCTCATCGGCCTCCTCCAGGGGCCCGAGCTGCGGCAGGTCGCGAGCGAGGGTGCGCTCTGCGAGATCGTTCGGGCTGCCGCGCGGCGCCGGCTCGCGAGCGAGTAGCGCCGCCGCCGCCGCGCTCCCCTCAGGCCTTCGGCTTCGGCTCGACCTTCGCGTCTTCGACGTCGGGGGCGGCCTTGGCGGCGGTCGCCTTCGCGTCGCCGCGCGCCGCCGCGGGCTTCGACAGCTCGCTCTTGACCTCGCGATCCAGCTTGGGGGTCACGGTGATGCCGTCGTTGTGGACCACGCCGCGCTTGAAGTTGCGGATGGCGCGACCGAGGGCGTCGCCGATCTGCGGTAGCTTGGCGCCGCCAAAGACCACCAGGAGGATCAGGACGATGAGGACGAGCTCGCCGAAGCCGAGGCCCATGTCGAAGCCTTTCGCCGCCGCCGTGAGGAAGTTGTAGCACCGCCCCGCCGGCAATTCAACGGGCCCCGGGCCCGGCGGCCGCGCGGGTGCCGCGGCGGGCGCTCGACTCCCGGCCGAGGCCCCGCTAGAGTAGGCCAGGATGCCGGGGCCGGACCTGGGGATGTTCCGGGCCGAAGCGGCCACACGCCTGGTGGGGACGCTGGCGCTCATGGCCACCATCGTCGTCTACGCGATGGCGCTCGAGGCCCTGCGCCGCACGGAGACCGGCGGCGAGGACGACGACAAGCGGGTGTGGTACCTGGGCTACACCCGCGATTTCACCAACACCCTGGGCGTGGTCCTCTTCTGGCTCTCCCACTACCTGCTCGGGTTCCCCCTCCACCTGGCGCTGGCAGCCGGCAGCGCCACCACCCTCGTCGCCTACCTCCTCGACTACGCCTTCGCCCGGGCGCTCAAGCTGGGACGGCGGACCGGGGTCCTCATCGCGGCCATGGTGATCGTGACCCTCCCCACGCAGCTGAGCCCCCATCGCGTCTGCGACGGTTTCGGCCGCCTGATCGCCACGCTCTTCGGCTAGACCGCCGGGCCAGGAATAGTGCCGGCCCGTCCGCCGTCTAAAACTTGGTGGCCCACGTTGCCCTGGGCTACATTCGTGATCACGTCGCGGCCCTCGCCCGGCACGCGCCCGACGACGAGACAGGACGGCCGATGGATCGCCCGACCCGAGCCACCCGCGCCATCCCCCTGATCGGAGGGCTGCTTCTCACGCTGGCCGGGCCCGCCGCGGCCCAGCCGAAGCCGGCGGCCCAGGCCCCGCCCCGCGGCCCGTCGAAGCCGGCGGCCGCCGCGCCCGCCTCGCAGCCGGGGCCCCCCAGCGAGTTCAAGGCGGGCCCCCCGGCGCCGCTCAAGACCGAGGAGGACGCCCGCCGCGGCGTGCGTGGCGACACCGAGCCCCCCATCGTCCCCAACGAGAGCGAGGAGCTGCGCGAGCTCAGGCGCTTCGAGGAAGAGACCTTCCCGCGCGCCGAGCGCGTCTGGGGTCGGCCCGCGCCGCCGTTGCGCGAGGGGACGGCGCCGGCGCCCCGCAGCCGCCCGACCGGCGCCGACGCCCAGCCGGGTGACCTGCGCACGCCGCCGCCGCTACGGCCGCCGCTGCCGCCGCCCCCGCAGCCGCCCGAGTGGTTCAAGAAGCTGAAGCTGCCCAACCTCCCGGTCCGCTGGGACCCGAAGGTCCAGGCCTACCTCGACTGGTTCAAGGGATCACGCTCGGGGCGCGCGGTCATGCGCCGCTGGCTCACCCGCCAGGGGCGCTTCCGCCCGCTGATCGAGGTGGCCGCCCGGCGCAACGGCCTGCCCACCGACATCATGTACGTGGCCATGATCGAGAGCGGCTACGAGCCGACCGTGGTCTCGCGGGTGGGGGCCACCGGCATGTGGCAGTTCATGGCGCGCACCGGCAAGGTCTACGGCCTCGAGGCCGACCACTGGCACGACGACCGCCGCGACCCCGAGCGGGCCACCGAGGCGGCGATGCATTTCTGGAAGGACCTCTACACGCGGTTCGGCTCGTGGCACCTGGCGCTCGCCGGCTACCACGCGGGCTACGCCTCCATCCTCAAGTCGATCCTCGCCTACAACACCAACGACTACTGGGAGCTGTGCCGCCACGAGAACGGGCTGCCGCACGAGACCACCCTCTACGTCCCGAAGGCGCTCGCCGCCGCCATCATCGGTGCCAACCGCGAGGCCTTCGGCTTCGGCGACGTCCGGCCCGATCCGTCGTGGGAGTTCGAGAAGGTGCGGGTGCCCAACTCCACCTCGCTCGGGGCCATCGCCCGGGCCGCGGGCGTGCGGGAGGGCGACCTCGTCACCCTCAACCCGGAGCTGCGGCGGGGACGCACCCCGCCGCAGCCGTGGGACGTGCGCGTGCCGCGCGGGTCCGCGGAGCGCTTCGCCCGCAACTGGGCGACCACGCGCAAGGAGCACGACAGGTCCGACACCTACGTGGTCCGCTTCGGCGAGCGTCTCGACGACGTCGCCGCGCGCTACAAGACCTCCGTCAAGGAGCTGCGCAAGCTGAACGGCATCGAGGACAGCGCCGAGGTGCGGGCCGGCCTCATCATGCTCGTGCCACGGCGCACCCCGGAGGAGCTGAAGAAGGCCGAGGCCGAGCGCGCCGAGGAGGAGACGGTGGTCGCGGTCCCGGACAAGGACGCGAAGGCCGACGGGCGCGAGCGGATCTTCTACCGCGTGCGCGACGGCGACGCGCTCCCCGAGATCGCGCGCTTCTTCAAGGTGACGCTCGAGGACCTCGGCCGCTGGAACGCCATCGACATCACGGTGAAGGTGCAGCCGGGGATGGTGCTGCAGCTCTTCGTCGCGAAGGAGCTCGACCGCAGCAAGGTGTTGCTGGTCGACGCGGCCAAGGTCAAGCCCGTCACGCTCGGCAGCCAGGCCTTCCTCGAGCACGTGGCGCTGCAGCGGGGTCGCAACCGCGTCGTCTACGTCTGCCGCAAGGGGGACACGCTGGAGCGGGTCGGCCGCCGCTTCAACCTCACGGTGGGCCAGATGGCGCGCATCAACCAGATGCCGCGGGGCACCGACCTGAAGCCGGGGCAGAAGATCGTCGTCTACGCCCCTGACAAGAAGGCGGCCGCCGCCGCGCCCAAGGCCCAGGCCCGCAAGGCGCCGCACCAGCGCGGCCGCGAGCCCGCGCGCCAGGCCGCGCCCACGCGCGGCAAGCCCGCGAAGCCGGCCGCGCCCGCCAGGCCCGGCAAGCGGTAGCCGCCACAAGCGGTAGCCGGCCTCGACGGCCCGCGCCCGACCTGCTACGCTCGCGCGCATGGATGAGCAATCTCCCGGCG
>JACRCY010000655.1 GCA_016218785.1 Deltaproteobacteria bacterium | reverse complement strand
GCGGGGGCCGCCGGCGCTGCCGGGGCGCTGGGGGCCGCCGGCGCTGCCGGGGCCGCGGGGGCCGCCGGCGCTGCCGGGGCCGCGGGGGGACGTGCCGGCGGCGCAGGCTCCGTGTCGTCCGGCACGTCGTCCACGGCGGGAGGCGCCTCCCCGCCCGGTGCGGGCAAGAGCCCAGGGGCCGTGCCGCGCCGCACGCCGCGGCGATAGCCCGCCTTGCCCTGCGGCGGCCCGAAGGGGCTCTGCATCAGGACGGGGCGGCCCTCCTCGTCGATGGCGACGCGCATCCGGAGGTCGGCCACGGTGCCGTCGCAGCGGGGATCGGCGCGCGCGATGACCTCGAGGCGCGCCGCCTTCCCCTCGCCCCGGGCCACCGCCTCGAACTGGAACATCGTGGGGCCGGCGGGCCCGAAGTGGATCTTGTCCCAGCCGGCAGCCCTCCACTCCTCGGGGGTGACCATCACCGGCTTCTCCTGGCACGGGACCTTGGCCGGCACCGGGCCGGCCGAGGCGAAGGCCTTGGGCAGCAGGTTGCCCTTGGGGTCGAGGCGCTCCGCCTCGTAGTGGGACATCTCGAGGCGCGCGATCTCCTCCATGGTGACGCGGGCCTCGCCGAGCCGCGCGATGCCGCGGGCCACCTCGGCGCAGCCGGAGGCGCACTTCACGCACGCGGCGAAGATGGCGGCGCCCAGGACGATGCCGATGATGCCCGTGACGAGCCCGGCGGTGGCCGATCCCTGCGGCAGGCCGTCGCGCTCCGCCGCGCGGCGGCCGAGCACCCCGAGCACTACTGCCGCGATGCCGAGGACGATTCCGCCCACCCCGCCGAAGAAGGCGAGGATGATGGCGATGATGCCGAGAACCAGGGCGGCTACGCCCATCGCGACCTCCAATGAGGCTACAGGCTTCAGGCTGGAGGCTATAGCCGGCAGGCTTCAGACTGCAGCCAACAGGCTTCAGGCCACAGCCAACAGGCTACAGGCCACAGCCAACAGGCTACAGCCTTCAACCGTGTACCGTGCATCGTGTACCGTGTACCGTGTACCGTGTACCGCGAACCTCGAACCGCGAACCTCGAACCTCCGACCTTCCGGCCAACACCCTGGGCGTAATGAAGCCAGCTTAGTGACGTCACGTCAACCATGTGCTATGCGAAGCGCGTGTCCAAGCCCGCATCCGAGCCTGCTCCCCCAATGGCGCGCGCTGGTTTCTGCGCGATCATCGGCCGGCCCAACGTCGGCAAGTCGACCCTGCTCAACCGGGTGCTGGGGCAGAAGCTCGCCGCGGTCACCCCGAAGCCGCAGACCACGCGCAACCGCATCCTGGGCGTGAAGAACCTGGCGGGGGTGCAGGTCGTCTTCCTCGACACGCCGGGCGTCCACCGGGGCAAGTCGGAGCTGAACCGCTACATGGTGGAAGAGGCGTTCCGGGCCATGGTCGAGGTGGACGTGATCCTCCTCATGGTCGAACCACCGCGGATCCCGGCCGCGTCGGTCGAGGGCAGACCCTTCGACCCCGGGCCCGGGAACGAGCTGATCCTGGAGCGCCTGCGCGCCGCGGGGAAGCCCGCGATCCTGGCGCTGAACAAGGTCGACCTCCTCCGCCAGAAGCACGTGCTCCTCCCCCTCATCGACGGCTGGCGGAAGGCCTACGACTTCGCCGCGATCGTGCCGATGTCGGCCACCGGGGGCCTCGGCGTGGACGAGGCCGTGGCCGCCGTGGCGCGGCTGCTCCCCGAGGGGCCGCCGCTCTTTCCCGAGGAGATGCTGACCGATCGTGCCGAGCGCTTCCTGGCGGCGGAGCTGGTGCGCGAGCAGCTCTTCTTCCTGCTGAAGGAGGAGGTGCCCTACGCGACCGCGGTGAGCGTGGAGGGGTGGCACGAGCGCCAGCTGCAGCAGGGGGAGGGTGTGGACAGTGACGCGGGCCGGTCCGCCGGGCCAACGGTGGCCTCCGGGTCTCCCGGGTCCCCGGTCTCGATTCTGATCGAGGCGCTGATCCACGTGGAGCGGGAGAGCCAGAAGGGCATCGTCATCGGCAAGCGGGGGGCCATGATCAAGGAGATCGGCACGCGTGCGCGCGCCGAGATCGCGAAGCTCCTCGGGTGCCCGGTGCACCTCAAGCTCTTCGTCAAGGTCGACCCCGAGTGGAGCCGGAGCACCGCCGCGCTGAAGCGGCTGGGGTACGAGTAGGTCCATCCGTGCTGCCGCTCGTCGCCATCGTCGGCCGTCCCAACGTCGGCAAGTCCACGCTCTTCAACCGCGTCGTCGGGGGCCGCGCGGCCATCGCGCACGACGAGCCTGGCGTCACCCGCGACCGGCGCTACGCCGAGGGGGAGTGGGCCGGTCGTCGCTTCCGGGTGTGCGACACCGGCGGCCTCGACCCCGGCGGCGCCGGGATCTCGGCGCTGGTGCACCGTCAGGCGCGCCAGGCCGTCGACGAGGCCGACGTGGTGGTCTTCGTCCTCGATGCGCTCGAGGGGATCACGCCGGCCGACCGCGAGGTGGCGGACCTGCTCCGGCGCCAGGGGCCGCGCGCCGTGCTCTACGCGGCCAACAAGGTCGACTCCGACCGGCGCGAGGCCTTCGTCGGCGAGGTGTACGCGCTCGGCGCAGCGGAGGTCCACGGCATCTCGGCCTCGCACGGCCGGGGCGTCGGCGACCTGCTCGACGCCGTCGTGGCGCTGCTCCCGCCGGCCGAGCCCGGCGCCGAGGCCGAGGAGGGGACGGGGCCGCTGCGCCTCGCCTTCGTGGGCCGCCCCAACGTGGGCAAGTCCTCGCTGGTCAACCGCCTCCTCGGCGCGGAGCGGGTGCTGGTCCACGACCAGCCGGGCACCACGCGGGATCCCGTGGACACGCCGTTCGAGTACCGCGGCCGGCGCTTCGTGCTGTGCGACACGGCCGGGATGCGCCGCCGGGCGCGCGTGGACGAGTCGGTCGAGCAGGTGGCCGCCCTCCTGGCGGAACGCGCCGCGGTGCGGGCCGACGTGTGCGCCGTCGTCATCGACGGCGCCGAGGGGCCGACCGAGCAGGACGCGCGCCTGTGCGACCTGATCGAGCGCGCCGGCCGCGGTGCCGTGCTGGTGCTCAGCAAGTCCGACCGGTGGCGCGCGGGCGACGACCGGCGCCTGCGCCGCGAGGTGCGCGAGCAGCTCGGCTTCGTGAGCTGGGCCGAGGTCGTCGTCACCTCGGCCCGCACCGGCGAGGGCGTGACGAAGATCATCGACGCGGCCGCGCGCGCGTGGGAGGCGCACGGCCGGCGCGTGCCCACCTCCGAGCTGAACCGGGTGTTCGAGGGGATCGTCGAACGCCACCCGCCCCCCGGCATCAAGGGGCAACCGGTGCGCCTCTACTACGCCACGCAGGCGCAGGCGCGGCCGCCGAGCTTCGTGATCACGGCCAGCCGCCCAGACGCGATCACGGCGTCGTACCGGCGCTACCTGATGCACGAGATCCGCAAGGCCTTCGACTTTACCGGCACGCCCGTACGCCTCCGCTTCCATGGTCGCGGCAAGAGCCGGAGGAGCAGGGCGTAGGGGAGCGGCCTCTCAGTCGGCCCGGCAGACGAGCGTGTCGCCGCTGGCGCCCTTGCGGCCGACCGAGCGGCAGGTCCAACCGCGCCCGAAGTCGGCGCAGTCGCCGGGGTCGAGACAGGTCACCGCGCAGATCCCGCCGGCGTCGTCCACGCACATCGTGTCGTGCGGGCACGCGGCGTCGGACTCGCACCGGACGGTGCACATGCCCCCCGGGTAGTGCGAGTCGCTGGCGACGCAGGTCTCCCGACACTGGAGGTCGTCGGCGCAAGCGCCGCCCACCAGGTCGCCCTCCGGCCCGACGGCATCGGAGCCACAGCCGAGCACCAGGCAGAGCCCGGCCGCCGCCAGCAACATTCTTGGCATGGAACTCCTCCGCCAGAGCGCATCGCACCGGCCGCATCACCCCACGGCGCGGTGACGCTGCCTGGGGAACTACGCGTGGGGTGGCCGCGCGGGACACCTTTTCTCGCGGGCGGGGAGATTGACGCCCGCGGCCGCTTCGCGCCCCTCAATCCCAGCGCAGCGCGAAGCGCGGTCCCGCGTAGAGGTAGACCGGGATGTTCTGGACGTTCGTCAGGAACGCGTGGTAGCGGGCCACCAGCCCGAACGAGACCCGCCGGCTGTGCAGGTAGTCGAAGCCGATGCCGATCTCGACGCCCAGGTCCGCGCGCCCCTTGTGCCCCGCGCCGCCCGAGAAGAAGGCGCCGATGCCGCCGTCGACGAAGGGGATGACCCGCAGGACGTCGAAGGCATAGCGCAGCCCGGCGAAGGCACCCCCCACCGAGATGGCGCCCGCGGGCAGCCCGTTGGCCTCGTCCTTGCTGGCGGCCTGCGCCGTGTAGAAGGTCACGCCGCGCAGCCAGAGCCAGTCGTTGAGCCCGTAGGCGGCCTCGAGCGCAACGCCGCCGCCCGACGGGTGCCGCTGGTCCCACTTCACCATCGAGTAGAGGGGCGCCCCGGCGAGCACGAGCTCGCCGCCCGACGCGCGCGCCGGCGCCGCCCCGAGGAGGGCGGCGGCGGCGAGCAGCGGAGCGAGGAGCCGGGCTCGCGCCATCACTGCCCCGAGGGGAAATCGCAGCCCGCCGCACCCGCGCAGGTCTGCACGGCCTGACCGTCGGGCCGGAAGAACAGGTCGAGCTGCTCGATGGTCTCGGGGAGGCGGCGGACCGCGTCGTGGGCCTGGTTGTCGTCCTTGGGCGTGATGTTGTTCTCCGGCGGCAGGGGACTCGGGTGGACGTTCCACTGCACGTAGGCCGACTCGAGCGGCCCCGCCTGTGACGAGATGCCGAAGGGCGGGTCGAGCAGCGGCGCGAGCGCCGTGAGCCCCGCCGTCCGTGCCGTGTAGCGGCTCGCGAGGTTGGGCACCTGCGCGTCACCGAGGGACTCGTGCAGGATGACGCGCTTCGGTCCGAGGTCGCTGAGCGGGTCGCGCAGCAGGTGCCCGGCCCAGGTCGCGGGGTCGATGAAGTCGAAGTACGACTGCCACACGGCGAACAGGAGCTGCTGGTCGGCGGTGTCGGGGTACTTGATCACGAAGGCGCCCGCGAGCACCGAGAAGTCCGTGCTGCGCTGCATCATCAGGCTCCAGGGGCCGCCGCCCACGTTGAGCACGCCGCGCGCGACGTCGGGCGAGAGGGCCACGAAGCCGGTCCCCTGGATGGCGCCGTTGGAGCAGCCGTAGTAGTAGATCTCGGCCCCGTCGGTGACCGGGGTCCCTCCGGCGGTGCCCTCGCGGGTGAGCAGCGGGTCGTCCTTGAGCGCGGTGAGCACGAGCCGCGTGAGGACGTGGAAGTTGACGTGCCCCTGCATCGCCTTGTCGGTCACCAGGTAGAGCGCCGACATGTTCAGGAGCACCTCCTGGACCACCTGGTTGCGGTCCGCGACCGAGAAGCCCAGCCAGTCGGTGCCGAGCTCGACGACGCACAGCTCGTCGGCCAGCCCGCGGTGGTACTCGCCGTCGATGTCGTAGCGGGCCGACTCGAAGAGGCCGTGGCCGAAGACCATGATGCGCAAGGGGCCCGTCGCGGTCTCGGCGCACTTGGGGACGTGCAGGATGAACGAGGCCTGCCCCTTGCGCTGCCAGGTGGGGAGGCCGGCCGAGTCGAGCACGGCCTTGCCGAACTTGTCCTGCGAATCGAGGTACCACGGGACCTCGAAGGTGCCGATGACCTGCCGCAGGATGTGCGGGTCGTGGTTCTCGTTGACCTCCGTGGCGGTGTAGCCGTAGCCCCCCTCGTCGAAGCGCCGGAGGGCGTCGTCGCGCATCGACACCAGCGGGCCCGTGACGGCCGCGTCGCTGGCGGTGACGAAGTCCCAGGCGAGGATGAGCTGCTCGCGCGGCACCCCGGCCGTCTGGAGCAGGCCGAAGATCTCCTCGTAGCGGGGCTGCAGCGCCACGACCTCCGCGCGCGAGGTCTTGAGGCCGTCGCGCAGCGCGCGGAAGGGCAGGGGCGCCTGGAGCGGCGCGCCGGCACCGTCCTTGAGGTCGCCGAAGAACGCGACCACGTGGCGCGTCGCGGGCGCGAGCCGGTGCAGCGGGCGGACGAGCAGCGCTTGGCGGTCGGTCGGGCCAGGGATGGTGTTCGCGTCGAGCTCGACGAAGTACGGTACGCGCGCGCCCGAGACCGCGTCGAGCACGACCAGCCTGGCCGAGGCATCCGCCGAATCCGCCATGGTGTGCAGCGTCGGCAGGCCGCTGACGTCGATGCCGTCCTTGAAGTACACGACGATGGGCGTCGCCGGGCTGGCGCCGTCCAGGTCCGCGAGGCGCCCCGGATCGAAGAGCACTCCGTCGACGTCGGGCAGGAACGCGGCCGGCCAGGACATGCGCACGCCCGTGACCGTGCCCGGGTCGGCCTGCTGGTAGAACGACGAGGGGTAGGGGAGGTAGCACGAGTCGAGGGAGATGGGGTTGCAGCCCGGAGGGACCACCGGTACCGGATCGCCCGAGCCGCACGAGGCGCACGCCGCCCCGAGGGTCACGGCCACCACCGCCACCGCGGCCTGCCGCCGCCGCACCCGCGCAGACGTCCGAGCCATCACCGGCCTCCCGCGACGGACGTTACCGTGACGGCGGCGGGGCCGCAAGCGGCCCTGGCGGCGCGACGCGAGAACGTTCACGCCGAGGGCGGTGGCGCGCTATCATGGCGTGAGCGCGGCGCTGCCCCGGGAGGTCCTCGATGCGGTCCCTGACGTTGATCTCGCTGGTAGGAAGTCTGGCGGTCCTGACCCTCGCCGGTTGTCACGACGACCACGAGAACACGGGCCACGCGTGCACGGCCGTCGACCAGTGCTACCCCGGGGTCGACCAGGCGAGTCTCCTGGGCGCCGTGGTCTGCATGGACCGCGTCGTCGGCGGGTACTGCACGCACCAGTGCGTCGTCGACACCGACTGCTGCGCGGTCGCGGGCGAGTGCGAGACCGGGTTCCCCCAGGCATGCGCGCCGTTCGAGTCGACCGGCGATCGCTATTGCTTCCTCAGCTGTGAAGGCGTGGCCGACGAGGCCACCTACTGCCAGGACAACGCCGACCCCGCCTTCGGCTGCCGCTCCACCGGCGGCGGCTCGGACAACCGCAAGGTCTGCGTGCCGTAGAGGCTCCCGGCCGCAGTTTCTTTGCCCCGTACTTCGCGTGCGCATAGGCTCGTAGGAGTGTCGCGACCCCCGTGCCCGGCCCTGCTCCTGGCCCTGCTGCTCGCCCCCGCTGCTGCCGAGGCGCGCCCCCCCGCGGCGAAGCCCCCGTGCCCGGCGCTCGTGGGCGGCGTGCGCCTGGCGAAGAGCGGGCCCGGGTGGCGCATCCCGTCGCCGTGGGCCGAGCGCGGCCTGAGCTGGGGCACCCGCGATCTGGTCGGGTTGATCACGCGCGCGGCCGGGCGCCTGCGCCGCCTCGCTCCCGGCGCGGTCCTCGGAGTCGCCGATCTGTCACCCCGCCGCGGCGGCGGCAGCCGGTGGCACCGCACCCACCGCCACGGCGAGGACGTCGACCTGCTGTTCTTCTGGACCGACGCGAAGGGGCAGCCGGTGCCGCACGGTCCATCCATGGTGGCCTTCGACTGCGACGGGCGCGGTGCGAGCAAGGACGAGGCGGGCAACGCCGTCCCGCCGCTGCGGCTCGATGTCCCGCGTACCTGGGCGCTGGTGCGGGCGCTGGCCGAGGATCGGGCCGGCGTCGTCGCCGACGTCCTGATCGCGGGATGCCTGCGGAGCAAGCTGCTGGAGCACGCGCGCGCGACCAGGGCGCCTCGAGGCGTGATCGCGAAGGCCGCGAGGCTGACGCGTCAGCCGCGCTTCGCGCCGCACAATGACCACATCCACGTGAAGATCGCCGGCTCGCCGGAGCGCTGCACGGCGCCACCGGCCTCCGTCCCGGCCTCGGCCTCCGTCCCGGCCCCGGCCTCGGCCCCGGCCTCGGCCCCGGGTCGCGAACGAGGAAGCCGACGCTGAACGCCGACGCTGAACGTCCGGTTGACACCCGCGCACCGGGGCGCGTAGATCTCTCAGGTCAGAATCGGGGGCAAGCATGCGCGTCCGCTCGCTGTGCGTGTTGATGGGTCTCGTGGGGGCCCTGGGGTGCGGGTCGGCGCCGCCGCTCGACCAGGGGCCGGCCCCGTCGCACGAGCCCGAGATGTTCGAGGCGGTGCTCACCTACATGACGCTGCCGGAGAGCCTCCCGGTCGAGGGGGACTGGCCCTTCGACCAGGAGGACGCCAACCAGTACGGCGCCGCCTTCTTCCTCCGCTACGGGCACGACGGACACAATTCGTCGCAGCTCGACCTCGCCGACCAGACCACGGCGCGTGACGTGAGCCTCGTCGACGAGATCAACCGGAGCCCGGCGCTGCTGCTGGAGAGCCCCAGCGCCGCGTTCATGGCCGGCTTCGCGCTGGTCGAGGACTACAAGGCCAATCCCGACCCGTTGAGCCTGCAGCGCATCGACGACTTCCTGAGCCTGCTCGCGATCGTGGCCGAGGGGCTCCACTACTACCCGGATACCTTCACCGACGAGCAGAACATGTTCGGCCCGACGGTCCTCAACGCCGGCATGGCCATCCTCTTCCTGGAGCACACGCTCGAGAACGCCTGCCCGAACAGCGCCGAGCACATCGCCACGGCCGAGACCATCCTGGCCGCAGGCAAGGCCAAGGCCTACGACGAGACCCGGGGCTTCTTCCTCTTCTCGCTCAAGCGCGACGACCTCCACCTCTACCCGAACATCATGGAGATGATCGCCTACCTGCGGGCCTACCAGCTCACGAGCAAGCCGGAGCACCTCGACTTCGCGCTCCACCTCTACGAGGCGGTCCAGCCGCTCAAGGTGGCGGGGGAGGGTCGCTACCTCTCGCCCTACAGCGCCAAGATGCAGGGCGCGCAGACCGACGACTACACCACCTTCTCCTCGCAGAACTTCACGATAATGGCGCTCGGCGTCGCCTACTCGATCACCGGCGACCCGAAGTTCAAGCAGGAGATCGCGGACATCCTGACCTGGATCCGCACGACCCTGTTCGTGAACGAGGCCGTGGGCGGCCGGGTCCTGCACCACTGGATGGACGGCCGCGTGGCGATCCCGTCCGACCCCGAGTTCTACTGCTCCGGCTGCCAGCTCCAGTGGCTCTACCTGATGTGGCGGCTGGAGGACCTGATCGGACCCTGATATGGGAACCCTCTGAGGGTTCCCACGCGACTGGGGCCCCCGGCGGACGCTGGCGGCACCGCCCCGCCGGGCAACCGTTCTGGCGGTGGGCGCGTCTATCCTTACGCGCACTTGGGTGTTTGACACCCCTCGGGCGCTTTGCTAAAAGAGACTCGCCTCGTGCCGGGCCCCGCGTGGCCCCACCTGCCGATCCAGGAGAGTCCCGTGGCCAAGCGCTACACCCGCAAGGAGCTCAAGCGGCCGGATCAGTTCCAGACCTTCTGGACCCGGGTGTACGAGTTCCTGAAGTCGACCACCCGGCCGCTGGCGATCGGTGCCCTCGCCGCCGTCGTCGTCATCGCCGGCATCTTCCTCTACGTGAGCCTGCGCGACAAGCGCCGCGCCGAGAGCTCCAAGGCGCTCGCCCAGGCCCTGCGCGTGCTGAACAGCGAGACGGGCCCCCAGCTCGAAGATCCCGACGCCGCGAAGGACCAGCACGAGGGCGACGTGCCGAAGTTCAAGACCGAGACGGAGCGACGCGACGCGGCGACCAAGGCCCTCGACAAGGTCATCCAGGATTGGGGCTCGACGGCGGCGGGGCGCGACGCGCTGCTCGTGCGCGCCGGCATCTACTACGACCTCGGGCGCCAGGACGACGCGCTGAGGGACTACAAGACCTTCCTCTCGAAAGGCCCGCGCGGCAATCTCCGCGCCGTCGCCCACGAGGGGCTCGGGTACGTCTACGAGGCGAAGGGGGAGCACGACCGCGCGCTCGAGGAGTTCCGGCTGATCACGTCGGCGGGCGAGTTCTACCGTGACCGCTCCCTCTACAACCAGGCGCGGGTGATGGAGCGCAAGGGCGACAAGGCGGCGGCACAGAAGCTGTACCAGGAGATCCTGGACAAGTCGCCCACGACGCCGCTGCGCGACGACATCTCGAACCGCCTCGCGCTGCTGCAGAAATGACGCGGCGCCTCCCGCTGCTCCTGCTGCTCGTGGCGGCGGGATGTGCCACGACCACCGCGCGGCCGCCGCGGTACGACGGCATCTTCAAGGGCCGGACCGTCTTCGGCATCGACTGGCGCGTCGAGCTGGTCAAGCGCGAGCAGCTGTTCGACTGGAAGCCGCAGGAGTTCGCGAGCCCGGCCTCCAACGGTCGCTCCATCTACGTGGGCACCAGCACCGGCATGTTCTTCTGCGTCGACGAGCGGCGCGGCCACGTGCGGTGGCGCTTCAAGACCGAAGGGGTCATCGACGCCCGCCCCCTGTACGTGGAGGAGCGGAGCGCGGTCTACTTCGGCGCCGGCGACAGCCACCTCTACGCGCTCGACGCGGAGACGGGCAAGCTGCTCTGGAAACAGCGCACCCGGGGCCTGGTGAAGCGCGCCCCGGTCCATGTCGATGGCCGGCTGTACGTGGTGACCGACGACGACCGCCTCTTCGCGGTGGATGCCGCCACGGGCAAGTGGCTCTGGCAGTACGAGCGGGAGCAGCCCGAGGCCTTCACCATCCACGGCCAGGCGGGCCCCACGGTCCACGGCGGCCGGGTCTACGCGGGCTTCGCCGACGGCTACCTGGTCGCCCTCAACCAGCAGAACGGCGAGGTGGTCTGGTCGCGCTCGCTCGCGGCGGCCGCGGACCAGTACGTGGACGTGGACACCACGCCGGTGGTCCATGGAGGCGTGCTCTACGCCGCCTCCCACACGGGCGGCCTCTACGCCATGGACCCCAGGGACGGCTCGGTCCACTGGCGCCACGACGTGGTCGGCGCCGGGACCGTGCGCGTGACGTCGGACCGCATCTACTTCACGGCGCCGCTGGCGGGCCTGCACGTGCTCGACCTCAAGGGGCGCCTGCTCTGGCGGCAGGGGATCGGGAAGGGCGGTCAGCTCACTCCTCCGCTCCTGGTGGCCCAGTACCTGGTGTTCGCGGGCAGCGACGCCGGGCTCTACGTGATCGACCGCGAAAGTGGTACGCTGCTCCAGTTCTTCTCGCCCGGGCCGGGGATCTCGGGTGAACCCACCCTCCACGGGCGCGATCTGCTGGTGTTGTCGAACGGCGGCTATCTCTATCGCATGCGCCTGAGGTAGCGGCCAGACCGGAGGCCACGGTGCCGAGGGACTACACGACCCTCGAGTTTCCGGCGATCGAGCAGCAAGGCGGGGCGCTCCGGGCCTTCCTGGTCGTGTACCACGGCCAGCGCACCCGCATCGTCGACGTGCGCGAGGGGCAGGAGGTCACGTTCGGCCGCTCGCGCCAGGCCACCGTCGAGATCGAGGACCAGAGCGTGTCGCGGCTCCACGCGGCGGTGGTGCGCCGCGAGGGGTGCCTCCACGCCCGCGACCTGGGCAGCCGCAACGGCACCCGCTGCAACGGCGTGCCGCTCGCCGGCGAGCAGCGCCTGGCCGCCGGCGACGAGCTCACGATCGGCACCGCGAGCGTCGTCGTGGGGTTGACGTCGCGGGCGCGCCGCAACGCCCCGACGGCCCTCGGGACCTTCATGGAGCGCCTCTCCGCCGAGGTCGACCGCGCCAACCGCTACCGCCGACGCTTGAGCCTCCTGATGGTGCGCTTCGCCGGCCCGGAGCCGGCCGTGGCCCTCAGCCGGCAGCGCATCGCGTCGGTCCTCAGGCGCATGGACTGCATGACGGAGTACGGCGCCGCCGAGGTCGGGGTGCTCCTGCCCGAGACCGAGCGCGAGGGGGCCCTGGCCACGGCCTACCGCCTGCGGCGGCAGGCGGAGAACGAGGACACGACCGTAGTCGTGGGCGTCGCCGTCTACCCCGACGAGGCCCGCGACGCCGACGAGCTGGTGGAGCGCGCCCGCGAGGCCCTCATGGTCGCCCGGCGCGGGGAGGGAGACGCGGGGGTCGCGGCTGCACCGCCGCGCGCGGCGCGCGAGCGCGACTCGCTGGTGGTCCTCGATCCGGCGATGCAGCGAGTGTTCGAGCTGGCCCAGCGCGTGGCCCAGACCGACATCACGGTGCTGCTCCAGGGGGAGACGGGCGTCGGCAAGGAGGTCGTGGCCGAGGAGATCCACCGCCGCGGCCCGCGCGCGAGCGGGCCCTTCGTGCGCCTCAACTGCGCGTCCCTCCCCGAGACGCTGCTCGAGAGCGAGCTGTTCGGCTCGGAGCGCGGCGCGTTCACCGGCGCCGACCGACGCCGGCAGGGGTACTTCGAGGCCGCCTCGGGCGGGACGCTGCTGCTCGACGAGGTCGGCGAGCTGCCCGAGGGCACCCAGGTCAAGCTCCTGCGGGTGCTCGAGACGCGCACCATCGTGCGGCTCGGCGACACCCAGGAGACGCCGGTCGACGTGCGTGTGATCGCGGCGACCAACCTGGACCTCGAGGCCCAGGTCGGGCGGGGCCGCTTCCGCGAGGACCTCTTCTACCGCCTCTCCGCCTTCACCGTGCACGTCCCCCCGCTCCGGGACCGGCGCAGCGAGATCGCGCCGCTCTGCAAGCTCTTCGCCGCCGAGATCGCCGCGCGCCTGGGCGTGCCGATCCCCGAGTTCGCTCCGGCCGCGCTGGCGGTGCTGGCGGCCCACGCCTGGCCCGGGAACGTGCGCGAGCTGCGCAACGTGATCGAGCGTGCCGTCGTGCTGTGCTCCGGCACCATCGGCGTGGAGGAGCTGCCCGAACGCCTGCGCGCGGCGGCCGGCTCCGGGCCGCTCCCCGATCCGTCGAGCGACGCCATCCGCGACCGGGTCGCCGCCGTCGAGCGCCGCACCATCGAGGAGGCGCTGGGGGCGTGCAGCGGCAACCAGACCAAGGCCGCCAGGCGCCTCGGCATCTCCCGCCGGGCCCTCATCTACAAGATGGAGAAGCACGGCCTGAAGCCGCCGCCCGCGAAGGAGTAGGGCGGGCGCTACTGCCCCGGCGCACAGCCGGTCGACACCAGCACCGCGGTCTTGTTCTGCTGGGGCAAGACGACGGCCACGTCGTCGCACTCGTCGGCGTTGAACCGGCCTGCGACCGCCGCGAGCGGCGCGCCAACCGGGCCCGCGCCGAGGCCGTAGTGCTCTCCCGAGTCAAAGACGCCACCGCCCCGGTTGCGGAACATGACGACCTCGCCGGTGCCGTCCACGAGCTTGTTCAGCGCGCCGATGTCGGTGCGGCCGTCACCGTCGAAGTCCCCGAGGAAGATCGTCACGTAGCTTCCGCCGCTGTTGGGGATACCGACGGTGTACGCGGTGGGCGCGATGAAGTTGAACAGCACCTTGAAGGCGTCGTCGGGGGTCCCCGGCTGCATCAGCACGACGACGTCGACCTGGGGATCGTCGTCCAGCTTGCCGGCCGCGACCGCGACCGGGGTGTACGCCGAGATCGGCACCAGCTCGTCCCCCCCGGTGAACGTGCCGTCACCGTTCGACAGGTAGGAGTGCAGCCCACCATCCCCCTCGAAGACGATGAGGAGATCGTCCAGCCCGTCACCGTCGAGATCGGCAGCGGCCAGGCCGTTTGGCTTCGGGGGCAGGCCCATCGGCGTGCCCGGCACGACCTGGCCCATGGTGTCCGTCAGGGCCACGACGAGCTGGTTGTCGCTCTGCGAGATCGCCGCCAGGTCGTCGAAGGAGTCGCCGTTCAGCCGCGCGACCACGGCGGCGGTCGGCCTGAAGGGCAGCTCGCTCGCCTGCCACACGTGCTGCAGGTTGCCGGCGCCATCGCCCATGCGGACGTCGGGCCGACGGTCGTTCCAGTAGAGGAACACGAAGTCGAGCGAGGCGTCCATGTCGAAGCGCCCCAGCCCGACCCAGTAGGGCATGTCGCCCATCACGAACTGGCCCATCTGCGACAGCGTGCCGTCCCCCTCGCCCAGGAGGACGTACGCGTTGTCGCTGCTGAACGACACCACGACGAGGTCCAGGAGCGAGTCGGTCGAGATCTGTCCGGCCGCGAGCGCCCGCGGCTCCGTGGACGTCGGGTACAGGTCGAGCCGGAAGGAGCCCGGCGGGCCGCCGTCGGGTGCGCCGCCGTCGCCCACGCCGCCGTCTCCCACGGAGCCGTCTCCCACGGAGCCGGTGCCGCGGCAGAAGTTCGGGGGCTTGCTGCCACCCGTCGAGCCGCTCCCGGTGACACAGGTGGCGCCGTTGGCGCACTGCGAGCCGTCGGTGCAGGCCGGCAGGCAGAGGGCGACCCCGCTCGAGGTGTCGCAGTTCATGTAGCCCCAGCAGGTGCCGGCGCCCATGCCAATCTCCCCCCCGCACTTGAAGTGACACAGACCGTCGCTCAGGCAGCTCCAGCCCCCACCCGCCGTCTGCTTGTCGCCGCCGCGATCGATGCCGCCACAGCCGCACTCGTTGTCCAGGCTGCAGGCCTTGGGACACGGGTAGAGGCATTGGCCGTCGCCGGAGCACTGCTGGCCGGGCGGGCAGGTGTTCGCCTCGCTGCACCGGGTGCCGTCGCGCCGCGCCGTTTCCAGGATGCAGCCGGGCGCCGCGAAGACTGAGAGCGCGAGGGCCGCGCGCAGGAGGATGACGTTGCGGGTGCGCATGTCAGAACCTCCCCCCGACGCCCAGGGCCGCGGTCGACGGCCCCACCAGCGGAGCCACGCTGACGTGAGCCTTCGCGGCCTCGACCGCGCGGCCGCGTTTCGCGGAGCCGATGGCGTAGATCACCCCGCCGGCGATCAGGAGGGTGGCGCCGGTGGCGGCGAGGGCGATGAGCTGGACCTTGGCCGCGTCGCGCGTCTTGATGGCGTCGTCGAGGCTCGTGGTCCACGGGGTGTAGCTGTCCGGGCTCTCGCCGTCGAATTGCTTCAGCTTGTCGCCGGCACGCGAGCCGAGCACCAGCGGCGCCATCATGGAGGCGATGACGACGCAGCCGGCTGCGATGGTCAGGTTGCCGGCCAGCCGCAAGCTCCAGCCGCCCCGGGTGCGCGCCCCGTCTACCCGCCGCTGCAGCGCGGCCTCGTCGGCGATTCGCTGCCTCCGCTGCCGCTCGGCCTCCTCGGCGGAGAGCCGCCGGAAGCGCTCCTCGTCCAGCGTCTGGGTCTTGGCCCGCGCCGCCGCCTCCTCCTCGGCGCGCCTGCGCGCGGCGGCCTCCTCGTCGGCCCGCCGCCTGGCGGCCGCCGCCTCCTCCAGCGCCTTCTTGCGGGCGGCCTCGGCCTCCTCGACCTGCATCTTGAGCTTGAGCGAGGCCACGTGATTTCGCGCCTCGTCGGCCAGCGGCCCGTCGGGCAGCCGATCGAGGTACTTCTGGTACGCCTCGAGCGCCTTGGCCTTGTCCCCCTTCATCCGCCAGGCCTGGCCGATGTTGAACATGAGGTCGGGCAGGGGCACCAGGTCATGGGCCTTCTGGTACTCGCGGATGGCGTCGTCCCAGGCGCCCGCCTCGTAGAAGGCCTTGCCCTGCTGGAAGTGCGCCTTGGCCGCCTTCTTCTGCTGCGGCGTGGGCGGCTTCTGGGCGAGGGCAGGGGCGGCGGCGAGGAGCGCGAGCGCGACGACGACCAGGACTCGACCGCGCATGGAACCCCCTGGACGCGATGGTATTCATGCCATCCTACCACCGCGCGGTGGTCGCGGCGAGACGCGACGCCCGGCGGGCTACTACTGGCCGAACGGGTCCACGACGCCGTCCCGCACGGGCTTCCGGGTCGGTGGCGGTTTGGTTCCCGGGTCGACGACCTTGGCAGGCTCCGGCGGCTTGGCGGCAGGTCTGGCCGCGGGTCGACCAGCCGGCGCGCGGTTGAGCTTCACCAGGGTGGCGCCGTCCTTGTCCGCCGGCAGCTCGGCGCGGCCGTCCTGGTAGCCGGCCCGCTTCACGACGAAGACCGCGAGGCCGGAGGTCGCAGTCATCTCGACGGTCGCCGGCGTGCGGCCGACGAGCACTCCATCGGCCGCGCGGTAGACCTCGGCACCGGGAGGATCGGACTCGACCTTGAGCTTCACCTTGGCGGCCACGGCGGGCGCGGGCGCCGCGGCCGGCCCCGGTGCGGGAGCCGAAGCCGGAGCCGCGAGCACGGGCGGAGCGGGCGGTACGGGCGCCGGGGGCTCCTGCGGGATGGACGATCGCCACGGCTGGAGCACGATCAGCACGACGGCCACGACGATGACGACCAGCGCGCCGGCCAGCACGCCCACGAACAGGCCGCGGCTGCGGCGCGGAATCGTCATCACCGACGGCGACGACGGAACCGAGGGCCCGGGCGTGGGCAGGGCTCGCGGCACCGGGCCCGAGGTGGCCGGCGGCAGCGGCAGCGGCCCAGACCCCCCGGCCGGCATCGGCAGCCGCGGGACCGGGCCCGACCACTCCACGCCCGTGACGAGCTGGTCGATCTCGGCGCGGAGCTGCTCCATCGACTGCTGGCGCGCCTCGAGCTGCTTGGCGAGCGCGCGCATGACCACGGCGTCGAGCCCCGGCGACAGCGTCGGATCCACCGCGCGCAGCGGCTGCGGCTGCTCGTAGATCTGGGCGGCGATGATCTCCCCGACCCCCTCCTTGACGAACGGCGTCCGGCCACACGCCATCTCGTACATGATGCAGCCGAGCGAGTAGATGTCGCAGCGGTGGTCCACCTGGCCCGCGCCGCGGCACTGCTCCGGCGACATGTACATGGGGGTCCCCATGACCGCGCCGGTGCGCGTCTTGGAGGTCGGCCCCATGGGGCCGCTCGAGGCGAGCTTGGCGATGCCGAAGTCGAGGACCTTGACGCGCACGCCGAACGCCTGCTCGGGGTCGGGCACCAGGAAGATGTTGTCGGGCTTGAGATCGCGGTGGACGATGCCCGCGTGGTGCGCGGCGCCCACGGCGATGGCCACCCCGCGAGTGATGGCGCACAGGACGGCGAGCGGGAGCTGCCTCTCGCGCCGCAGGCGCGCGGACAGGCTCTCCCCCTCGAGGAACTCCATCACGATGTAGGCGCTGCCGTCGGGGAGGTAGCCGAAGTCGAAGATGTCGACCAGGCCCGGGTGCTTGATCATGGCGGTGGATCGCGCCTCGTTGAAGAAGCGGTTCACCACCTCCTGGCTGTGCGAGAACTCGGGGAGCAGCACCTTGATCGCGGCCTTGCGGCCGATCATGGTGTGCTCGGCGAGGTAGACGACCCCCATCCCGCCCTCGCCGAGCTTGGCGTCGATCCGGTAGTTGCCGACCGCGGCCCCGAGCATCCCTCCCATGCTACACCCGCGCCCGGCCAACGCAAAGCGCGGGAAGGCTGGCGCGATGACGTCGGGCGGTGCGGCGCGGCGGGGTGAAACCGAGCCGCGCTACCGTAGGAGCAGGTCGCCGCAGTCCCAGGCCGGCGGCAGGCCGTCGGGGCCGGGAGGCGGCGGCAGGAGGTCGGGCACGCCCTTCAGCGGCAGCGTGGGCGGGGCGTAGCTGCCGTCCCCGTTCGCGTCGATGCGGACCGGGCTGATGATGGCGAAGGGGAGCATGCCGCCGCGGCCGTTCAAGTAGAGGTAGTCACCGGGAAGCTCCCAGAGGATGGGGTCGTCGCCGGCGGCGTCCACGCCGATCCAGGTGTCGGCCGGGCCGACCGCCTCGCGGCTGCTCCAGTGGAACGCCGTGGTGCCGGGCGGGATGTCCACGGTGCGGCGCAGCGTGCCGCCGACCCACACGCGCAGACGGGTGGCGTGCACATGGGTGGGCTGCCTCAGGTGCACCTCCAGCACCACGGAGCCCCCGGTGGCGGTCGCGAGGTCGCCGGGGCCGGCCGACCCCTCGACGCGCACGTCGAGGAACGGGCCGGTGGTGGCGACGGTGTGCCGCCCCCGGAGCGCCTGGACGAAGCCCACGTCGTCGAACGGCTCGGTGCGCGCGTCGGGCACCCTCACGTAGCTCCGCGGGAAGCCCGCGAGGATGAGGTTCAGGTGGTGCGTGTCGCTGTTGCCGAGGGCGATCACCTGCACGCCGTTCCGCCACAGGGTGTAGAAGTCCTGCACCGCCCGGCCGAGGCGCTGGTCCGCGGGGGTCTCGTACGCGAGGAAGCCGCTCAGGACCTCGAGGGCGTCGAAGTCGACCGGCATCGGCGGCGGCCACGAAACGCCGTCCCACCCGGCCCCGTCGAAGTACGCGGCCCAGCCGAGGCGCGCGTGGTTCACCTGGAGCAGGGGCGGGCCGGGGAGCGCGCGGGCCGCGGCGAACAGCGCGCTCGCGGAGAGCAGGCTGTAGTCGGCGGCCCCGCCGCGGGGCAGCGCGGGGCTCACCTCGACCGGGAAGACGTTGAAGTGGCCGAGGCCGACGGAGATCTCGTTTCCCGGCAGCGAGGCCACGAACGCGCCGAGCCCGAGGGACTCGATCTCGGCGGCGTAGTCGGCATGGAAGTTGTGGTCGGTGCTCCCGATCACCTGGATGCCGGCGGCGGCCATGGTCACGACGCGGACGTCGCGCGGGAGCACCGAGTCACCGCTGTTCTCGGCATGCACGTGCAGGTCGGCCGCCACCCACCCGTCGAGGGAGAAGGCCCGGGCGAGGGGGGCCTCGAGGTGCACGCGTCCGCGCCCGGCGCGCAGGTCGATCCAGGTCTCGAAGATCTCGTGCTGCGTGTCGCGGAGGGCGCGCGCCCGGTAGCGCCCGTAGGGCACGGCCGGCCGGCCGTCGCAGGTCCCCACCCCGATCGGAATCTCCGCCGAGCCGTAGGTCAGGGCGATGCCGGTCCAGGTGCCGATGGCGCCCGGCGCGAGGTCGCAGTAACCCACGTCCTGCACCGGATCGCCATCCAGCCTGCCGATGCGCAAGGGCACGCCGCTCTCGTCGTACAGCACGACCCTGGCCGGGATGGGCGGGCCGCCCGAGCCGTCGGTCACGGTCACGACCAGCAGCGTGGGCTCGCCGGTGTCCCCGTCGGGCGGCGCGTCGGATACGCCGCCGGCGTCCTCCTCGGCACCCGCGTCCGCGACGGGGACGGGCGGCGGCAGCGGGGGCACCGGCGTCTCGGTCGGCCACCAGCCGGACGGCGTCACCGGCGGGCTCGCCTCACCGTCGTCCGTCGGTGACGCGGCGTCGAGGCCGCCGCAGGCCGTCCGCAGCCCGGCCAGCAGGCCGAAGGCCACGGTCCAGCAGCGGGCGACACGTCGAGTCATCCCCTGAAGGATAGTGCGCGTCGGCCGCAACCCGCAAGGCGGCCCGTCAGCGCGCCGGTGGCGCGTCGGCTGGCGCGCTCGCCGGCGGCCCGGCTGGGGGCCTCTTGCCCCCTCGTGCGTACAGCTCCGGCTCGAGGTACCACCCCTCCGGCGGCGGCGGGCGCCAGCCGGCGCGCGGCCGGAGCTCGCCGCCCGCGATGGCCGGGTGGGCCCGCTCCCAGGCGCGCACCTCGTCCCACAGGCGTCCGGTGGTGTAGGGGTCGGCGTGGCCGCAGGTCGCGGCCCTGGGTCGGCGGCAGCCGTAGGCCACGTTCTGCAGGTTGGGGCGGCTCTCGTCCGAGCAGTAGGGGGGCCACTTGGAGCGCGCGCTGCGCAGGCCGCCCGCAGCCTCGCAGAGGTAGTCCTCGGTGAACATGTTGACGTGGGGCACCCCTTCCTCCTCGGCGTAGCGCCACCAGCGCTTGCCCCGCATGACCTCGTCGAGCTGCCGGCTCGCCGCGATGATGTCGTCGCGGTTCTCGTCTGCCAGGCCCACGACCGTGACCACGAGCTTGTCGTCGAAGAGCCCGCGGCGGAAGGCCTCCTCCACCACCACGCTGCCGGGGCCGTTCTCGCCGCCCTGGTCGGTGGGGGAGCCGCGGCCACGATGGAGCGCGGGGGCGCCGGCGAAGACCACGTGTACCTTCTCCGATGCCAGCGTGGCGAGGCGCATGGCCGAGTAGGCGCCCATGCTGGCGCCCGCGGCCACCACGTAGTTGATCCGGAACCGCGCCACCAGCTGCTCGAGCAGCTCCAGCATGTCCTCCTTGGCCGCGCGCTCGTCGGGCGCTGGCCGCGGGCAGGCCTGGCCGCAGTAGTCGCCGAGGAAGCTCTGGGGCCCCCGCTGGGCCAGGCCGAGCACGATCATGTCGCGCCCGCCGACGCGGTCCGAGGACCCGTTGGCCACCTCGCGCATGAGGTTCGCCGAGGAGATGGCGCAGTCCTCGTTGGGATCCGGCGCGGTCGCGGCCTGGCCCATCGCGTGGAACCAGAGGAGCAGCGGGTAGGTCCGCCGCGGGTCGTAGCCGTCGGGGAGCCGGTAGTAGTAGTAGTCCTTCACGCCGTCGGCGCGGCTCTTGAAGATGGCGCAGCCGGTCCAACCGTCGCTGGTGCAGTTGCGGCTCGCCTGGCAGGGGAAGGTGTGCGTGGTGTACGGCCGCGTCGCCGCGCAGCCGGCCAGGAGCACCGCGGCGAGGGCTCCGCGCGCCAGGCCGGGCCCGCTCACTGCAGACCCCGGGCCACGTCCGCAGACCCCTCGCCTGGCGCGGCGGGAGGGTGGGAGGCGAGGGGGTCCATCCCGCGCAGGCTCCCGGTGGCGAGCCGGGCCTCGTGGCGGCTGCCGCCCCGGCACGTGGGCAGGTCGGGGCAGGCCCGGCAGGGTGCCGGGAGGCTCGCGGCGGCGTGCAGCTCGAGCAGCGCCGGGTGCCGCCAGGCTTCGGTGAAGGTCGTCTCCTCCAGATGGCCGAGACCCAGCCGGAGCGCGTAGCCGGGCCGGATCTCGCCCTCCGGCGACACCACGAGGCGGCTGCGGCCGTCGTCGAAGCGCGCGCCGAAGCAGTTGCGGGCGGCGCGCCGGCGGTCGGGCGTCACGCAGAAGGGCACGGCGTTGGCGATGCGCACCCGGCTCTCCGGTGGAAACCAGCGGTTCAGGGCGTCCAGGGCCTCCAGCGCCGCGCGCACGTCGTCCGCGGTGTTGCCCGCGACGTGTCCCGGCACGGTCATGATGCGGTAGGCCTCGAGGAGACACCTCAGCTCGCGCGCCTCCCCGACGATGGCCGACAGCTCCGCGACGCTCTGGCGGGTGAGGACCACGCCCAGCCGCACCCGGGCGGGGCCGCCCCGGCGGATGGCGCGGACCCCGTCGGCGATCTGCTCCCGCTGCGCGTGATCGCGCAGAGGGAGCAGCACGTCGCGTGCCGCGCTCCCGAGCAGCTCCCACGGGGTGCCCCCCTCGGGCAGGCCGGCCGTGTTGACCCACGCCTCGAGCCCCGCGTCGCGGATCTCGCGCAGGAGGCGCGCGAACGCCTCGTGGCGCAGCGGCTCCCCTCCGGTCAGGCGCACGCGCCGGGCGCCGGCCCGGGCAGCGAGCCCGATCGCCCGCCGCGCCAGCGCGAGCGGCATGTCCGCCTGTGCTAAGCTGCCGTCGCGCATGTCGCGGTGGAAGCAGACCTCGCACTGCCGGCCGCACCGACGGGTCAGCTCCAGCACGATCAGCGGGGGCTCGTCGCCGGGCGC
>JACRCY010000654.1 GCA_016218785.1 Deltaproteobacteria bacterium | reverse complement strand
CGCAGCAGACCTCCAACCGGGGCCTGGCCAAGATCCTCTCCCAGGTGAAGGTGTCGGTCGAGTCGGGCGCCACCTTCAGCGAGTCGCTGCAGAAGCACCCCAAGGCCTTCGACGAGCTCTACGTCAACCTGGTCGCGGCCGGCGAGGTCGGCGGCATCCTCGATACCATCCTCAACCGCCTCGCCCAGTACATCGAGAAGTCGGTCAAGCTCAAGCGCCAGGTGAAGGGCGCCATGGTCTACCCGGCCGGCGTCGTCATCGTCGCGGTCGTGGTCCTGGTCGTCCTGCTGTGGAAGGTCATCCCCGTCTTCGAGGCGATGTTCAAGGACATGGGCGCGGGCTCGCTCCCCGCCCTGACCAAGTTCGTCATCTCGCTCTCGAAGGGCTTCCTCACCAACGCCCACTGGATCATCCTCGGCACCATCGCGGTCATCGCCGGCTTCGTAGTCGCCCTGCGCACCCCCAAGGGGCGATGGTACTTCGACACGATCATGCTCAAGGTGCCCGTCATCGGGCCGGTGCTCCGGAAGCTGGCGGTGGCCCGGTTCACGCGCACCCTCGGCACGCTCCTCTCGTCGGGCGTGCCCATCCTCGACGCCCTCGAGATCGTCGCCAAGACGGCCGGCAACGTCGTCGTCTCGGCCGCCATCCGCCACGCCCGGCAGAAGATCTCGGAAGGCAAGGATCTCGCCGGGCCGCTCATGGACACCAAGGTCTTCCCGGCCATGGTGGTGCAGATGATCGGCGTCGGCGAGCAGACCGGCGCGATGGACGCGATGCTGCAGAAGATCGCCGACTTCTACGAGGACGAGGTGGACGTCGCGGTCGCCGCGCTCACGTCGCTGCTGGAGCCGGTCATGATGGTCTTCCTCGGCGGCATCATGGGCACGCTGATCATCTCCATGTACCTCCCCATCTTCGAGATGGCCGGCGCGATCAAGGCCAATTGACCTCCCGAAGCTGACGGCGGCGAGGGACGAGCACGAACGAGCGCAGCACAGACGTGGGAACCCCAACGGGGTTCCCACGCCCTCCCGCGATGGGCCCCGCCGGGCGGAGCCCGTCGGTTCCCGACGCGATGCCCGCAGCGGACTCCTCGCGCACGCTGCGGGCGGCCCGCGACCGCACCGAGGACGTGCGCAAGATCACCTACCTCATGCTGTTCCGCGTGGGGTTGGTGACGGTGCTCCTGGCCGCGATCGTGCTCATCAGCGCGTCCGGGCCGTCGCCCGAGGAGCTGGCCCGCCCCTACTCCCTGTTCGTCCTCGGCCTCATCGCCGTCACCTACGGGCTCACGCTCGTCTACGCCTGGCTCCTCCAGCGGGTCACGCAGCCGCAGGGCCTCGCCTACGCGCAGATCGGGGCGGACCTCGCGATCACCACGGCGCTGGTGCACGCCACCGGCGGCGCCGAGAGCGCGTTCACCTTCCTCTACCTGCTCTCGATCATCGGCGCCGGCATGGTGCTGACGCCCCGCGGGAGCCTGGGCGCGGCCGCGGCCGCGGCCGTCCTCTACCTGACGGCCGGCATCCTCGGGCATGCCGGGCTGCTGCCGCCGGTCTACGGACAGCGGGTGCTGCCCACGGCCAGCTCCGCGCAGGAGCTCGGGCGCGCGGTCGCCATCAACCTCTCGGCCATGGGCGCCGTCGCCCTGCTCGCCGCCAACCTGGCCAGCCAGGTGCGACGGGTCGGCGAGCGCCTCGCCGACCAGCAGGACCGCTACTCCGACCTCGCCGCCCAGGGCGAGGACATCATCCGCTGCCTCACCTCGGGCCTGGTCACCGTCGACCGGGGGCGCCGCGTGACGAGCTTCAACCAGGCGGCCGCGGAGATCACCGGGATCGCTCGGGAGCGGGCCCTCGGCCAGCCGCTCGCGACCCTCCTGCCCGGCCTCGGCGACCTCGGCGCCACGATCCCGGGGAGTGACCGCCTCGAGATCGACATCACGCGCCCCGACGGAACGCATGTCCCGGTGGGGGTGTCGGTCTCGGCGCTCACCAACCGGGTGCGCGCGGAGGTGGGACGCATCTACAACTTCCAGAGCCTCTCCGAGCTGAAGCGCATGGAGCAGCAGGTCAAGCGGTCCGAGCGCATGGCGGCGGTGGGCCAGCTGGCGGCGACCATGGCGCACGAGATCCGCAACCCGCTGGCGTCGATCTCGGGCTCGATCGAGCTCTTGCGCGGCGGCGCCCGCGACGAGGAGGATCGGAAGCTGATGGCGATCGTCCTGCGCGAGGTGGCCCGGCTCAACCGCCTGATCGGCGAGCTGCTCGACTTCGCCCGTCCCCGGCAGCCGACGCGCTCGCGCCTCGACCTCGGCGCCCCGGTCCGCGACGCGCTCGCGGTCTTCGGCCACGAGCGCCGCGAGGAGCTGACGGTCGAGGTCGAGACGGAGGGCCCGGTGTGGGTGGAGGCCGACGCCACCCAGGCGCAACAGCTCGTCTGGAACCTGCTCAAGAACGCCAGCGAGGCCATGCCGTCGGGGGGGCTGATCCGCGTCACGCTGAGCGTGGAGCGGGGCGGCGCCGCCGCGACGGCGGTCCTGCGGGTGACCGACCACGGCAAGGGGGTGCCCCCCGATCTGCGCGAGCGCATCTTCGAGCCCTTCTTCAGCACGAAGACCCACGGCACCGGCCTCGGCCTGGCCATGGTGCAGCGGATCGTGCAGGACCATGGCGGCACGGTGGAGGTAGTGGGCGACGGCGCCGAGGGCGCGACGTTCGAGGTGAGGCTGCCCGCGGTCCCCTGACCCGCTCCGCCGCTCGCTGCTCGCGACCGCCGCGGGACCGCCTCCCCGGCCGCATCCGCCCTCCGCTTCGGCCGCGGAAGTGGCATAATTCTCCCCGTATGGCCGAGCCCGAAGACCCGCTTCGCGTCGACGCCCTCCTCGCGTCCCTCGTCAACCGGCGCATGGAGGAGTCCCTCGGGCGCATCGAGGAGGCGCTCGCCGCCTGGCGGCGGGGCGACTGCGACGTGATGGGGCCCCACCTCGAGGCGCTCCGGCACGTGGCGCGCACCGGCGCGCTCTCCGCCCGGGTGACCCGGGCCCGCGACGAGGGGCCGGAGCGCCTGGTGCGCGATGCGTTCGACGCGGGCCTCTGCGACCGCGACGAGTTCGTGCGCCTGACCGGCAAGAAGCCCGAGGAGATCGAGCCGCTGCCGCCGCTCGACGAGGAGGTGGCGGCGTCCCTGTCGGCCCCGCTGCCCGAGAAGCGCAGCGTGGTGGACGCCATGCTGAAGGATGGCCCGGTGCTGCTGCACCTCGATGCGCGCCGCGCCGGGGTGAAGGTGCCGCCCGACCTCGCCCAGGACCCCGCCCTGGTGCTCCGCATCGGCCACCACCTCACGCCGCCCATCCCCGACCTCACGGTCGACGACGACGGGGTGCGGGCCACCCTCACCTTCCGCGGCGTGCCGCACGGCTGCGTGGTGCCCTTCAGCGCGCTCTTCGCCGTGACCAACGAGGCGGGCCAGGGGCTCGTCTACGACCAGGACGTGCCGCCGGAGGTCGCCGCACGGATGAAGGGCGAGGACGAGGAGCAGGGGTCGGACGAGCCCCCCACCGCCCCCGAGCCCTCCCCGACCCGCGGCCGCCACCTGAAGCTGGTGACCTGAGGCCGGGGGGACTCCCGTGGTAGTCCGGCTAGACGAGCAGGTCAGCGACGAGGATGGTGGCCCCGGGCGCTCCCAGCGGCGTCACGTGGCCCGCGGGCGAGAGCCGCTCGACCGCGCCATACCCGTCGGGTCCCGGTTGGCGATGAACTTCCAGGCCGCGACCCGGCAGGTTGACGATCCAGTAGTCGGCGATCCCGGCGCGGGCGTACAGGAGCGCCTTGGTCGTACGGTCAGTCGCGAGCGATGTGTCGGCAACCTCGACCACGAGCAGGGCCGTGGTGGGATGGGAGTCGGCGTAGTCCCGGGGTGAGCCGGACACGACCGCCAGGTCGGGCTCCGGCTCCGACTCCGGACCGAGCGCGAGCGGGTGTTGGACGCGCACCGTGGCGCGCGGACCGAAGGCGTGGCGGAGCGCTTCGGCCGCGACGTCGATGGCGGCGGCATGCCGGCTCTGCTCGGGGCTCATGACGAGGATCTCCCCCTCGATCAACTCGACCCGGTCGTCGGGCCCGAGCACGTCCGCGTCGACCATGCGCTCGTATTCTGCCCGCGTGAAGCGGCGGCGGCGAGGCTCGTGCGCAGCCGCGACGTTCATGCCGCAAGCATACCACAAGGGCGGGCTGGCGACCTGCGCGAGCGCGCCCCTGACGCCGACCCCGGCTAGAACGTGAACCCCTGCGTGGTGCCCTTCAGCGCGCTCTTCGCCGTGACCAACGAGGCGGGCCAGGGGCTCGTCTACGACCAGGACGTGCCGCCGGAGGTCGCCGCGCGGATGAAGGGCGAGGACGAGGAGCAGGGGTCGGACGAGCCCCCCACCGCCCCCGAGCCCTCACCGCCGCGCGGCCGCCACCTGAAGCTGGTGACCTGAGGCCGGCTCGGGCGCCGGTGCTGGCCCCCGGCCTCCTTGCAGGTTGAAACCTCGACTCTCAGTTTGCAGAGGCGTCGCTCCGTCCTGGCGCCGGAGCGAGCGATGGGCGGTCGAGCTCGACCTACTTGAGCTTGAGCGTCGGCAGGAACGGTGACTCCGGTCGCGGCGTCACCTGCTCGCGCAGCGGGTCCACCACGAGATCGAGGCTCTCGAGCACGACCTGACCGAGCAGCGGCTCGCACCCCGGAGGACCGACGAGGCAGTCCGCGGTGGTGGTACGGCCGGCCACGGTGAGCCGCAGCGGCCCGGCGCGGCCGAGCTCGACGCGCTGCTCGTGCGCCGGCGCCACGATGGCCCGACCCGGTGGCTCGAGGCCCAGCGCCTCCACCAGATCCTGCGGGAGCAGCACCAGGACCGCCCCCGTGTCGACGAGCAGGATCGCGGTGACCTGCCGCACCTCGGAGGGCGCGAGCGCCCCGCGGCGCGCCAGCTCCCGGTCGGCCGCGTTCTCGAGCACCACGCTGGCTCTCACCTCGCCCATCGATTACCACGATACTCGCAGTGTTCGGGGCCCGCAAGCGCGAGGCCGGCGCGGCCGGCGCCTGCGGCTCGACGCCGAGCGACGCGCTGACGGGCGAAGTGCGGGCGTCGGCAACGCCCTGGCGTCCGCGAAGCCGGACTGCAGCAGCCCTGGGCTACCCGTGGCGCGGCTTGCGCACCGGGCGCTTGCGCTCGCTGCGGGGCTTGAGGCCCAGCTTGCGCAGCTCGGGGGCGTCGCTGCCCAGCGTGGCCACGGCGGCCTTGCGCACGCGGTCCTTGAGGTCGCGGGCGTCGGTGAAGGCCCGGTCCCGCCGGCCGTCGAGCTGCTTGCGCTCGGTGTCGAGCTTGTCGATGTCCTGGTTGAGCTCCTCGATCGCGTCGACCTGCGCCTCCAGGTCGGCCGGCTTCTTGCCCTTCACCGTCACGTCGCTCTGGTCGGACCAGAACGCCGCCGTCTTCTTGATGTCCGCGAACTCGCGCGCGTTGAAGTTGGCCATGCAGTCCTCCTCTGGGATGCGCGATCTACGCGCGTTGCCCACCGGCTGTCAACGACTTTCACCACCGGCCCGGGGAGGCGCACCGCGGCCGTGGTGGGTCTCCCACGAGGTTGGCGGGCTTCACCACCATCGTGGTGGACCCCAGCAGGCCGGTCGGGAGGCTCACACGACGCGTGGTGAAGCCCACGCGAGCCATCGCCTGGCCCACCCGCCGCGCGCTCCACCCCTCACGACGTCCTGTGGCCCTCGCACGGCCACTGATGGTGATCACGGGCGCGGGGGCACGGCGGCCCTCGCGGCCGGCCAGGCAACGAACGTCGCGCCCCCAGCGGCCGCCCCCGGGTCTATCATCTGCAGGCCCGGGGTGCGTGCCGCCTTGTGCCGCCGCAGTGTCGCCCCACCCGGAGAACCTGTGCAACGACCGCTCTGGCTCGGACACGAGCACACCCAGACCACCGACGTCTACCTGCAGGCCGACCCGACGCAGAAGCTCGAGGTGCTCGCGGGGATGACGCCGCCGAAGCTGCGGCCGGGCAAGTTCCGGCCCTCCGACAGCCTCATGG
>JACRCY010000028.1 GCA_016218785.1 Deltaproteobacteria bacterium | reverse complement strand
TCACCGACGAGGCGAGCGCCGCCAATGAGAGCGAGGCCATCGGCCACGTCCAGCTCGCGCGGCTCTACCGCCGCGCGGAGGCCGCCCGCACGTCGCTCCAGGGCAGCGCGACCGACGGGGACCTCCTCGATTTCGGCCGCGCCATCGCCGCGGTCGAGGCCGAGGCACAACGTGGACGTGGACGTCAGCGCCGGACGACGCGCCGGCCGGAGGTGTCATGATGGAGACCCAAGGGACCGGACCTGTCGCCCCGGCGGCGCCTGACTCGCGCTACGCGCCCCCCAGCCCGGCGATCCAGGAGGTCGCGGGCTTACGCGAGGCGGTGCTGGCCGAGGTGCGCAAGGCCATCGTCGGACTCGACGAGGCGCAGGAGCTGATGCTCATCGGCCTGCTCGTCGGCGGGCACGTCCTCCTCGAGGGGGTGCCCGGCACGGCCAAGACCCTCCTGTGCCGGAGCCTGGCCAAGTCGCTGCGGGCCACCTTCCGGCGGGTGCAGTTCACCGCCGACCTGATGCCCTCCGACATCCTGGGGACCAACGTCTTCCAGATGCAGAGCGGCACCTTCGTGCTCAACAAGGGCGCCATCTTCACCGACTTCCTGCTCGCCGACGAGATCAACCGCGCGCCGGCCAAGACGCAGTCGGCGCTCCTCGAGGCCATGCAGGAGCACGTGGTCTAGATCGACGGCCAGGAGCACGCGCTCTCTCCCTGCTTCACGGTCTTCGCCACGCAGAACCCCATCGAGAGCGAGGGGACCTACCCCCTGCCCGAGGCGCAGCTCGACCGGTTCCTCGTGAAGGTAGTCCTGCCCTACCCGAGCGCCGAGGAGGAGGACGGCATCCTCCTGCGCAGCCACCAGGGGTTCGACCCGAACGACCTGGCCCTGGCCGGCCTGCGCGAGGTCGCCGATCTCGCGGCCATCATGCGCGCGCGCAAGGCGATGGCGGAGATCCACGTCGAGCCCAAGGTCGTCACGTACGTGCGCAAGCTGGTGGCGACGACCCGCTCGTCGGCGTCGATCCGCATCGGCGCCGGGCCGCGCGCCTCGGTGCACCTGCTGCAGGCGTCCAAGGCCAAGGCCGCCCTCGACGGCAGCCCCTTCGTGACGCCGGATCACGTCCGCTCGCTGGTGCTGCCGGTGCTGCGGCACCGCATCATCCTCGACCCGGAGATCGAGCTCGACGGCGGCACGCCCGAAGAGGTGCTGCAGGAGATCATCGGCCGCGTGGACGTGCCGCGGTAGGAGAGACGGCGACCCGTGATCCCGTCGGCCCGACTGCTCGTCCTGTGCGCCGTCGCCACCGCGCTGGTGGCAGCGGCGGGGAGCGTCTTCCCCATCGGCGCCTGGGCGATCGTCGCGGTCGACGGGCTGCTGGTGGCCCTCGCGCTGCTCGACGCCGCGGTGGTGGCGCGGGTGCCGGTGCCGCGCCTCACCCGCCAGGTGCCGCGGCGCCTGGCCGTGGCACGGCGCTGCCAGGTGACGATCCGCGCCGACCACGGCGGCGACCGGACCGCCCTGCGCCGGACGCGGGTCCCGCTGCGGGTGCAGGTGCGCGACGCCTACCCGGCGACCTTCACCGTGACCCGCGACACGCTCCACGGCTGGCTGCGGCCCGACTCGGCCCTCGAAGTGGACTACCACGTGGTGCCCCCCTCGCGCGGCCGGGCGAGCTTCGGCGACATCGAGTACCGCCTCTCGACCGCCCTCGGGTTCGTGGAGCGGCAGGGGACGGCGGCCGCCGCGGCGGACATCACCGTCTACCCCGACACCAAGCACCAGGCGGCCAAGCTCGCGGCCATGCGCATGGACAGCCCGCGCGACGTCGGCCTGCGGAACCTGCGGCGCCCGGGCGGCGGCGGCGAGTTCGAGAAGCTGCGCGACTACCAGCCCGACGACTCCTACCGCGACATCGACTGGAAGGCCACCGCCCGGCGCCACAAGCCCATCACCCGCGCCAAGGAGATCGAGCGCAGCCAGGACGTGATCCTCTGCGTCGACGCCGGGCGCATGATGGCGACGCGGCTCGGGCCCCACGACAAGCTCGACTACGCCGCCGAGGCGGCCATGCTGCTCGCCTTCGTCGCGCTCAGGAGCGACGACCGCGTCGGCGTGGTGCTCTTCTCCGACCAGGTGCTGGCGTACCTGCCCCCGGCCAAGGGGCGCGCGCACTACCGCAAGATCCTCGACGTCCTCTCGGGCGTGGAGCCGGCCCTAACCTTCGTCGACTACCGCGCCATGGCGCGCCACGTGCTCGCCCGCATCCGGCGCCGCGCGCTCTGCATCCTCATCACCGACCTCTTCGACGGCGTGCAGGCCGCGCCCCTCTACGACGCGGCCAAGCACCTGACGCAGCGCCACCTGTGCCTGTGCGTCACGGTGCGCGACCCCAGCCTGGGCCGCGCCGAGTCGGCCCCGCCCGCCGAGGCCGGCGACGTCTACACCCGCGCCGTCGCCGTGGAGCTGCTCGAGGAGCGCGAGCGCCTGGCCCAGATCATCGCCGCCCACGGCATGCGCGTCATGGACACGACGCCCGACACCGTGGCCGTGCAGATGATCAACCGCTACCTCGAGATCAAGCGGACGCAAAGACTCTAGCCTCGAAGCGATCCACCTGGCCGTCCGCGCTGCACCGACCGTGCGCGCCGCCTTTGCCAGGGGCGCGTCAGGAACTCCACGCACGTGTCCGGCACCGGACGGGCTACTGGCACCTACACCCTGCGAATGCGGGTGGTTACGCGCGCCGCACGCCTGACCCGCCGCCTGCAATGCTTCCCCGCCATGAGATTCGCTTACGGAAGGAGGCTCCCCATGACGCGTTTCCACTCGATGCTGATGACCCTGGTGCTGGCCTCTGCCGCGTTCGGCTGCGACGCCACGCCGGTGGAGCCCGAGAGCGGGATGGTCGTCCTCTACGCGACCGTGGACCAGCACCGCTCCAGCGGTGACACCGCCGCGCTCATGGCGCCGCTGCGCCGCGCGGCGGACGACCCCCACAGCTACACGTCCCTGCTGGCGGAGGCGAGCGCGGAGTTCGGCGCCGCCCCCTCGCGGGTGACGGTGCGCGACCTCTCGATCGTGCTCGACGACCAGAACTGGATCGTCGGCTTCGACGACCTGTTCGCCGGTGACCTGGAGGTCCGGTTCCAGCCCACGGGCGGCGGCGGGAGCCACCTCGTCGCCACCATCCCCTGGGAGAAGGTGCAGCGCGCCGGCGCGGCGATCGTCGTGAACGACGCGACCTTCGACTCCGACGCGCTCCCCGAGGCCGACCGCGCCGCGATCCTGGCTGGCGACTTCGACGTGACGGTGCACGGCCCCGCGGGCGCCGAGTTCGCCGCGCGCCGCGGCGCGCTCGAGATGACCGTACCGATCGTGTTCCAGGTGCACCCGTAACGCGGTACGCTGGAGGCATGGCCCGGCGCCGCGCCAGCCTCACCTGCCCGCTCGTCTTCCTCGCGCTCCTCGTCACCACCCTCCCCGCCCCCGCCCGCGCCCAGCCCACGGCGACCCCGTTCTGGCGCAGCGGCTTCGAGACCGGCTTTCCCGGCGAGTGGCTCGACTACGACAACGGCAGCTACACCGCCACGGGCGTGCCCAACGGCGGCTTCGCCGAGGCCTGGACCATCGTCGACCGGACCCAGCTCCCGGACGTCTTCGCGGGTGACCACGCGTACAAGGGGTGGCTGCTCGCGGCGCAGGCCGACAGCCACCGCGCCTACCCGGTCCTGCACACCGATGTCCCTTCCCCGCTCTGCAACTCCTTCATGGTGTGGCTCGACGTCGACTACGGCCTGCTCACCGCGCCCGAGTGGGTGCACTTCGCCACCTGGGGGAACAACCCCGACTGGGCCGTGCACACCATGAGCGTGCGCGACCGGAAGCTCGAGATGGCGCACCTGGCCTGGAGCTACATCGGGCCGACGCCGCAGCCCGACTTCCCCCTGCGCCAGTGGGTGCGCTTCACCGCGTACGTCGACTACGCGGGCGCGTCCGGGTACATCCGCGTGTGGCAGGACGGCGTGCCCGTGCTCGAGGGCACGTACAGCACCGTGGCCGGGACGAGCCTGCAGCGCGCACACTGGGGGATGTACGCGAGCGGGTCGATCACCCAGGGGGTGCAGTACAACGACGAGATCCAGCTCTGGACCCTCGACGGCCCCTGGACCGACCTCGACGTGGAGCCGCCCTCGCCCTACGCCCCCGCGGCGCAGGACGGCGGCACGCCCACCGACGGCCCGGCGGCCGCCGACGCCTCGACGCCCACCGACGGCCCCACCCCCACCGACGCACCCGCCGGCACCGACACCGCGGCCCCGACCGACGCCGCCGGCGACGCGGGCGGCTTCGAGACCGCCACGGGCGGCTGCGGCTGCCAGAGTGCCCCGCCGCCAAGCGGCGGAGCGCTCCTGGGCTCCGCGATGATGCTCGGCGCGGCACGGGGGCGGCGAAGACGCCCATGACACAGTTGACACACTGACACGGAGACGCTACGCTTCTGGAGATGGCCCGGCGGCACAGCGAACTCGTGAGCGTGACGGAGGCGGCCCGGCAGCTGGGGGTTTCGCTCTCGACGGTCTGGCGGCGAATCCGTCGGGGTGAGCTTCCCAGCGTGCGACTCCATGGCCGACGCCAGATTGCTCAGGTTGACCTCTATCTCCCGATCACGGGCAGCGACCTGGACCGCATTCCTCCGTTTACCAGGGGCAACCCGATCTTCAGCATGATCGGGATCGGCAACAGCGGGGCCAAGGGCCCGGGCTCCGAGGACAAGTACGCCATCCTGGCGACCGAGCTGGACTCTCCGCGCTACGCACCGCCAGCGCGGCGGCGCCGCAAGCCTAGGCGATGAGAAACGGCGTCCTCTGGGACTCCAGCGCCATCGTCGCGCTGCTGGACGCCGGCGACCGCCGGCACCGCGCTGCGGTCGGTACTGCCGAGCGCCTCGCGGCCGAGCGTTGGCTGGGGTTCCTCACCAACTACGCCGAGGCCGAGACACACGCCCTGCTGCTGTGCCGCGTCGGTCGAGGTGCCGCTCTCGGGTGGCTGCTCAAGCCCACGATTCCCGTGGTGAAGGCTTTGCCCGCCGATGAGCAACGCGCCAAGGAAATCCTGACGCGCTACCGCGACAAGGACTTCAGCCTATGCGACGCGATCTCCTTCGCCGTCATGCAGCGGCTCGGGGTCCGCACGGGCTTCTCGTTCGACCGCCACTTCCTGCAGTACGGCCGCTTCGAGGTGCTCGGCGCCGGCGGATGAACGGGTAGCCGCTGCTCGCGGGCCCCACTTGCCGCCCGCTCCCGGTCGGGGCCATTCTGGGGTGGGGGTGCATGATGCTCCGACTAGCTGGAAACCTTGCCGTGTTGGCCCTCGTCGGGTGTGGCAACGCGACAGCTGGCTCGACTGACGCTGGCAACCATGACGCCTTGCCCGACGCCGGCGTCGAAGCGGCCGCCTGCGCCAGCCTCAACAGCGATTTTGCCGCTTGGGTCACCGTCAACAACCAGTGCGCCAGAGACGAGGACTGCGTCCTACTCGGTGAAGGCGACTGCACGCCGCACGTGTTCCTTGGCCAGTGCTACGGCAACGGCATCAACAGGGCCAGCTTCGAACAGGGGGGCTGGTCCCCGCTGTGGGACACCCTCAACGCTTGCGCTGCCTACGGTTTCTCCTGGAGCGCCTTCGACTGCGGCCGCGGCTGCCTGTACTGTGGCGCCGACGGGCGCTGCCACGTGGTGGGCGCCTATTGCCCCCGCGACGGGGGTTACGACTGCCAACCGGATGACCTGGACGCCGGGAAGTGCGGCTGTTGAGGCGCGGAGGGCGAGCCTACACCGGGATGATCCCGTGCTTGCGGCAAGGGCGCTCCATCTTCTTGTTCCACGACAGCTCGAGGCCCCGGAAGAGCCGCTCGCGCGTCTCGCGCGGGTCGATGATGTCGTCGAGCGCGCCCCACCCGCCGCTCTTGTAGATGCTGATGGCGTCGCGGATCTTGGCGAGGAGCTGCGCCTTGACCTCGGGCGGCGGCTCCATGCCGCCGAAGAGCTTGATGCCGGCGATGCCGAGCATCCCCTCGGCGCCCATGACCGCGATCTCGGCGTTGGGCCACGCCACCAGCAGGTCGGGCTCATAGGCGCGGCCGCACATCACGTAGTAGCCGGCGCCGTAGCCGCGGCGCATGACCACCGTCAGCTTCGGCACCGTGGCCGACGCCATCACGTGCAGCATCTTGGCGCCGTGCCGGATGATCCCCTCGTGCTCGACCTTGGAGCCGACCATGAAGCCCGGCACGTCCATGAGGAAGACCAGGGGGAGGTTGAAGGCGTCGCAGATCTCCATGAAGTGCGCCGCCTTGTCGGCCGAGTTGTTCTCGAGGATGCCGCCGAGCTGCCGCGGGTTGTTGGCGACGATGCCGACGGGGTAGCCGCCGATCCGGGCGAAGCAGGTGATGACCGAGCGCGCGAACTTGGGTTTGAGGTCGAAGAGCTTGCCGTGGTCGACGAGGAGCTTGATGACCTCGTACATGTCGTACGGCTGGCGCGTGTTCTCGGGCAGCAGGTCGAGGAGCCGCTCCTCCTTGCGGTCGACCGGATCGTCGCAGGCGATGACCGGCGGCTTCTCCTCGCAGTGCTGCGGCATGTACGAGAGGTACTCCTTCATGGCGGCGATGCAGGCGTCGTCGTCGGCGACCTCGAGGTCGCCCACTCCCGACTTCTCGCAGTGGACCTTCGAGCCGCCCAGCTCCTGCTCGCTGATCTCCTGGCCGGTGACCGCCTTGACGAGCGGCGGGCCGCCCAGCGCCATCGAGCCGATCTCCTTCACCATGGGCACGAAGTCGGCGAGGCCCGGGATGTAGGCGGTGCCGGCGGCCCCCGGGCCCACCATGGCCGAGACCTGGGGCACCACGCCGCTCATGACCACCTCCTCGCGGAAGAGGTAGCCGGTGCCGGCGAAGTAGCTGATGTAGTCGGGGTGCGACCCCTGCGGGTCGATGCGCGCGCCCGCCGAGTCGATGAACCAGACCATGGGGCAGCGCGAGCGCAACGCCAGCTCGCGCATGCGCGTCACCTTGGTCTCGCCGGTCCAGCCGATGGAGCCGCCCTTGGTCGTGAAGTCGTA
>JACRCY010000664.1 GCA_016218785.1 Deltaproteobacteria bacterium | reverse complement strand
GCTCTGGTCCAATCCCCGGCTCGAGGCGCTGGCGCGGAATCCGTTCCTCCTGTCGGCACTGGCGCTCGTGCATCGGGCCGAGGGGCGGCTCCCCCGCCATCGCGTGCAGGTCTACGACGCGGTCGCCGGTGCGCTGTGCGAGACCTGGGGCTCGGCACGACGCCTGGCGGCCGGCGAGACGCACATCGAGTTGGCGTACGCAGTCGAGGCCTTGCCGATCATCGGGCGCCTTGCCCGACGGATGCAGGAGGAAGCGTCGTCGGGTACTCAGACTGCGGAGTGGGTGCTCGACACGCTGGCAGCCACGCTCACGGCCGACCGGGGCGTCACTCCTGGCGAGGCCCGCCGGGTCGCATTCGAGTTCCTGACCCGTGCCAGCCGCGATGTGCCGATTCTCGTGGAGCGCGGCGCGGGACGCTGGGGTTTTCTTCACCTCACCTTCCAGGAGTTCTTCGCGACGGCGGGCCTCCATGCCACCGACGAGTTCGAGGAGGTGGCCAGGCAACACCTGTTCGATCCGCGGTGGGAGGAGGTGACCCGGCTCGGGGTGGGCTACCTCGCGTTGGTGCAGAACCGCCCGCGTGCCGCGGCCCGCTTCGTGGAGCACGTCTTCCGCGAAACCCGTCTTGAGGACCGCCCCTGGCTCACCGAGGTGCTGGGCAAGCACGTTCGCCTGGCCGCGCTCCTTGCAAGCGAGGCCGGGGAGGCGCTGTCGCCGGCGCTGGCGCACGAGATCGCCGGGGAGGCGGCGCGGTGGGCGTTGCGGGTCCCTGAACGGCTGGCCCGCGCGTTCCTGGCCGAGTCGGTGCTCGGCGACTTCGGTGCGCTCGTGGCCGAGGCGCTGATCGCAGTGCTCGAGCGCGGAGACGCCGGCGCGCGTGGTCGGGCCGCGAACGCGCTCGGCGCGCTGCGCAGCCCCGCGGCGACCAGCCTGAGATCGAGCGAGGACAGCCGCGCCGTGGGTTCTCTCGTCGAGGCCCTTGAGGGCGCCGACGAGAGAGTTGCCGTGGCGGCTGCTTCTGCGCTCGGGATGGTGGGAGGCAAGGCCGCCGAAGCCGCGCTCGTGGCACGATTGACCGATGAGCGCAACGGCGTGCGCGCGTTTTGCGCGCTGGCGCTCGGTCTTGCTGACGCAACGACCGCCGTCCCCGCCCTGGCCAATACTACCCGGGACGGCGACCACGTGGTGCGAGTACTCGGCGGGCTGGCCCTCGGCTTGCTCAAGGCGGAGGGAATACTCCTGGAGGCCATCAGAGACCCGGATGAGCACGTGCGGTCGGGTGCAGTCCTCGGAGTCGGCTCGCTGCGGGACGAAGTGGCTGTCTCCGCGCTGACCGCCGCCGCGGGTGACCCGAGTCCCGAAGTTCGGGTCAACGTCGCCTCGGGATTGCACCGCTTCGTCGCGCCCGGAGACCCGGTTTCTCTGCTGGCCTTGCTCGCCGACACCAATCCAGTCGTGCGTGCCCGGGCGGCCGCGAGCCTAGGCCGGGTCGGGGGCCCGCTGGCGCATGAGAGGCTCGTGACCGCGCTCCGCGACTCCGAGGCGGCAGTTCGCGCG
Organism: Deltaproteobacteria bacterium; assembly: GCA_016218785.1. GTDB lineage: Bacteria > Myxococcota_A > Polyangia > JACRCY01 > JACRCY01 > JACRCY01. The sequence continues at coordinate 2,179 of JACRCY010000664.1, read as the reverse complement.
GCGGCGGCGCAATCTATCGGGATGCTCCGCGTGGGAGCCGCCGTCGATCCGCTCGGTGCGCTCATTGACGACCCAAGTCCCGAGGTGCGCTCGGCCGCAGCACTTGCCTTGGGTGAGCTTGGAGCTGCTTCGGTGGCTGCTCGGCTGGCCTCACTTCTGTCGGACCACCACGCTACCGTCCGGGCCGCAGCGGTTCAGGCGCTTGGCAAGATCGTCGCCCCGGATTTCATGGCGGGTTTGCGAGCCTCCATGACGGATGCTGACGCCAGCGTCAGGCTCGCCGCCGCGAGGGCCCTGGCGACGTCTGACCCCGAGGCGGCCGCACGCATGCTCGTCGCGCTGACCACCGACCCGGCCGGGGCGCAGGATCTACGGGACTCGGCGTTTCTGGCTCTGTGGGACCTTGCCGGGTCTGGCGAGGGAACCCCGTAGCCGCAGGTCGGGGAGAGCCGTCTGGCGCGACAGCGCCGCGGTCCCGCGGCCGAGCGAGCCTCGATTGCGGCGGAAGACGGGCGGATGTAGCGGGACCGCGAGGGCGGGGCAAGGGGAAAAGGCAGGCGCGAGGTGTAGGCGCGACGATGGGTCCGAACCGATGCGTCGAGCCTGTTCGAGGGCTGACCGATCCACGATCCCTCGGGAGCGAGAGGTCGCCGACGCCGTTCGTGTTGACCAGGGCCCGAGCCGCTGGTACTCAAGACCTGCCCGGGACCCGCCGATGTCCAGCCAAGAGACGAGAGGCCGAGACCAACCATGCCCAGCACCATCCTGATCGTCTACGACGACGCGGACGTCCGCGCCTGGCTCGCGGACCATCTGTCGGCGGCGGGCTACGAGGTCGTGGCCGCGGCCAGCGGCGCCGCGGCGCTCGCGCAGCTCGCGCGGGAGAGCTTCGATGCGAGGATCCTCGACCTGCGCATGCCGGGCGAGGACGGCCTGGATGTGCTCCGCCGGGTGGGGCAGTCGGCGCCGAGCCTCGAGGTCATCGTCAGCACGGGCTACGCGGACGTCGGGACGGTCATCGAGTGCCTGCGGGCCGGGGCGGGCGACGTGGTGCCGAAGCCCTGCGCCGGCGCCGAGATCACGGCCGCGGTGTCGCGCGCGCTCGAGCGCCGGCGCCTGCACCTCGCGAGCGCCCTGTACCAGGCGAGCCGGACCATCTTCGCCTCCTTGACCGACGCGCGGCTGCCGCAGCGCATCGTCAAGGCGGCCCAGCAGATCCTGGCGGCCGACGAGGTCTCCCTGCTGGTGCTGGAGGGCGACGGACGCCTGCACCTCGCGAACGCGAGCGGGCGCGCGGCCGCGAGCGCCGACGGCCCGCCGCTCGCGCTCGGCGAGCGGATCGCCGGCCGGGTGCTGCTCCAGCGGACGCCGGTCATCCTGAACGGCCCCGTGGAGCAGGATCCGCGGTTCCGCGGGCTCTGCGGCGATCAGCGCATCCGTTCGAGCATCGTCTACCCGCTGCTCGCGGGGGAGCGGTCGGTGGGCGTGCTCAACCTCTGCCGCGTGTCCAATCCGCAGGCCTTCCGGGAGGCCGACCTCGAGCTGGTCGCGGTGCTGGCGAGCCAGATCCTGCTCGCCCTCGAGAACGGCCGGCTCGCCCGGCAGATGGTGGGCTCCGAGCGCCTCGCGTCCATCGGTCTGGTGGCGGCCGGGGTCGCGCACGAGATCAACAACCCGCTCGCGTACGCGCTCGCCAATCTGGCCTTCGTCGAGCAGCACCTCGGCGGGCTCGCGGAGCTGGCCGGGCTCTTGGGCGGCGGGGCGGCGCCCGAGGCGGTGCGCGCGTGCTGGCAGGGCTTAGGCGGCGGCAAGCTGGTCGAGGAGCTGAAGGACGCGGTCCGCGACTCCGGCGAGGGCATGAGGCGCATCCGCGACATCACGCGGGATCTCCGCGCGCTGGCCCGGGTCGACGCGGATTCGCCGGAGACCGTCGCGGACCTGAACGACGCGGTGCGCTCCGCCATCCGGGTCGCCAGCGCCCAGATCCGCAGCCACGCGACCCTCATCGAGCGCCTCGGTGCGGACCTGCCGGTGCGCGGCAGCCCGGCCCGGCTCTCGCAGGTCCTCATCAACCTGCTCGTGAATGCCGGCCAGGCGATGGCCGACGCTCCGGCCGGGCGAGGCGAGGTCGTCGTCACCACCCGCCGCGAGGGTGATCGGGTCGTGGCGCAGGTGGCGG
>JACRCY010000663.1 GCA_016218785.1 Deltaproteobacteria bacterium | reverse complement strand
GAGGCCTACCCGGCCATGGTGCCGCTCCTCGCCGAGGCCCTCAACCGGGACCCGCGGCACATACCCTCGTTGCACGCGCTGGGCCTGGCCCACGCCGCCACCCGGCGGGCCACCGAGGCACGCGCCGCCTGGCAACGAGCCATGTCGGAGAACCCCATCCACGTCGCGTCGCTCCTCGACCAGGCCCTCCTCTCGGTCCAGCGTCGCGAGGACCTGGCCGCCGCGGAGACCACGCTGGTCTCCATCATCTCGGGCAAGCTGAAGTCCTATGCCGCGCCGGCGCAGATCGCCTGGGCCAACCTCACGCTGGGACGCCTCTACCTCGAGCGTGGCGACGGCAGTCGCGCGGCCGCGGCGCACGCCCGGGCCGCCACGGTGAGGCCCGAGCGCGCGCCGCGATTCGCCGAGCAGCTCTGCGCCGCCTACCTGCGCGCCGGGGACTCGGCCCACGCCCGCGCGGAGCTGCCCCGCTTCGCCACCCTCCCCGCGCCGAAGGTGGCGCTGCGGAAGGGCGCCCTGGCGGTCCTCGAGGGTCGCCCCACCGAGGCCCTGAAGGAGCTGCAGAAGGCACCGCCCGAGGACCCCGCGACCTTCCTGTGGCGCGGGCGCGCCTTCATCCAGGCGGGCAAGCTCGGCGAAGCGAGCCGCGAGCTCGGCTCGGCCCTGGTCATGGCACCGCGCCTCGTGGAGGCCAGGATCGAGCTGGCGCGGATCGATCTGGCCCAGCGCCGCGTCAACGAGGCCAACGCCGCCCTCTCGAAGCTGAACGACGACGACCCGGGCAACGCGCAGGTGCTGGAGGCGCTGGGCGAGGCGCTGCTGGCCCGGGGGGACCGCAACGTGGCGAAGCGCAGCTTCACCGACGCGGTGACCCGCAGCCCCGGTCTCGCCGGCGCGCGCCTCCAGCTGGCCAGGCTCCTGAAACGCGAGGGAAAATGGCAGGAGGCCCGCGCGCACCTCGAGGGGGCGCTCGCGGCGCGCCCCGAGCTGCTCGAGGCGCGGTCCGACCTGGCCCAGCTCCTGTACGACCTCGGCGATGGGCCTGCCTCGCGCCGCGAGTGGGAGGCGATCCTCAAGCGGCGCCCCGATGGTGCGACCGCCATCGCGGCGGCCCGCGCCACCACCCTCGCCCGCGATCCCGAGGCTGCCAAGCGCCACGTCGACGAGGCCCAGCGGCTCGGCCAGGGTCGGGCTCCGGCGCTGCGCGAGGGGGGCCGTGCGCTCCTGGTGCAGCGCGCCCCGGCCGAGGCCCTCCAGAAGCTGCGCCGCGCCACCAACCTCGATCCCGGAGACCTCGAGGCCCAGATCCTCTACTTCGAGGCCCTGCTCGACACGGGCGACGTGGCCACGGCGCGCAAGGAGCTACCCAGGGTCACCAGGCGGTTCCCGCGCGCCCCCGAGGTGGGCGTGATCCGCGGCCGGCTCGAGCTGGAGTCGGGCGGAGGGGCGGCCGCCTCGGGTGCGCTCGACTCGGCCTGCACCAAGCTCAAGGTGGGGAGCGCGCCGCCGCGGGTCCTCGCCGAGTGCCTGACGCTGCAGGGCCGCTCCTACCACTACCAGGCGAGCCTCAAGCGCGCCGCCGAGCTCTTCGCCCAGGCGCGCAAGATGGACCCGCACAACGCCCAAGGCCAGTACTTCGGCGGCGTGGTGCTCGCGGAGATGGAGCAACACACGGACGCCGCTCAGGCCTTCGAGAAGGCGGTGGCGATCGACCCGCGGTTCGCCGAGGCCTGGTTCCGGCTCGCGGAGACGCGCGTGAAGGGCAAGGCCCGCGGGGCCGCCGCGGCCTACCGGGAGTACCTCAAGCTGGCCCCCTCCGGCGAATTCGCCTCCGAGGCCCGCGAGAAGCTCCAGACCCTCGAGTCCGCGTCGTTGGACTCACCGCCGCCCCGCCCCCCCCGATGAGCCCCACCTTGTAGGCGAGGGTCGCGGCCACGCCCAGCAGGGCAAGGAGCAGCACGACCACGAGGATGACGACCCACTTCTTGGAGGACTTCGGCGGCGTGCGGTCCGGCTCCGGCGCCGGCGCCCCGTAGCGCCTGGTGCCGGCCTTGGCCGGGCGGTCCACCATCGCCTCCAGCAGGTCGGCCTCGGTGCCCTTCTTCTTCCCTTGGGCGGCGGCCTTGCCCTTCGCCTGGATGGGGGTCGCCACCCGCGGCGCCGAGACCGCCTTGCGCGGCGGCGCCTCGGCGGCGACCGGCACCGAGGCCTGCGTGGCCGTCCTGCCGGTGCGGGCCTGCGCGCCAGCCGGCGGGGCGGGCGCCTTCCCCGCCTTGGCCGACGGCGCCGCCGGGGGCGCCGGGGCCGCCTTGGCCGCCGGCGCGTCGTCCGCCGCGAGCACGGCGAATTGACGGAACGTCTTGACCGGCTTCCCCTCGGGAGCGGGCCTGGCCGTGGGCGAGCCCTGCGGCGCCGTCTTGCCCCTGCCGGGCTGGCTCGCCGCGGGCGCGCTGTGCGAGCTGGTCCGCGCCTGCCGCGACGGCGGCTGCGCGATCGGCTCGACGCCTGGCTTGCCCGTGTCGAGGTCGTCGAGCCACGAGCGGGGATCCACGGTGTCGGCGTCCGTGAGCGGGGGCGGCTCGGAGATGTCGTCGGGCCGGAGCGGACGCGAGCCGTCGGGCGCCTCGACGTCGACGTCCCCCTCGCCGAGGGACGTGAACTTGACGATCTCCTCCGCGATCAGCGCGTCGATGATGTTGCTGACCTTGGGCTTGGGCGGGGCGCTGCGCTCCTTCTCCTTCAGGCACTGCTGCACGAGCTGGGCGATGTCCCGGCTCGTGACCTTCATGCCGCGCGAGAAGAGGTACTGCGCCAGGGCGTCCTGGAGATCGGCGCCGTGCTGGTAGCGATCGACCACGTCGCGGGCGAGCGCCTTGCGCACCACCTCCTCGAGCTGGGTCTCGACCTCCGGGTTCAGGGACTTCAGCGACGGGATGCGCGCCTGGCGCACCAGCTGCACGGTGTCGTAGTCGGTGTCCCCGTAGAAGAGGCGGCGTCCCGCGAGGAGCTCGAAGAGGACGATACCCGCGGCGAAGATGTCGGAGCGGTGGTCGACCTCCCTCCCCTCGGCGGCCTCGGGCGACAGGTACGAGAACTTGCCCTTCACGACACCGGGCTCGGTGTTCTCGACCTGGCTGGCGGCCTTGGCGAGACCGAAGTCCACCAGCTTCACCTCGCCCTGACGCGAGATGAGGATGTTCGGCGGCGAGATGTCGCGGTGCACGATCCCCAAGGGACGGCCGCTCTCCGGGTCGTGCATGTCGTGCGCGTACGCGAGCCCCTTGCACACCTCCATCATGAGGTAGATGGTGTGCTCGATCTTCATCCGCCGCCCCTGGCGGCGCAGCGAATCGAGCAGCGTCCGCAGGTTGCCGCCGTCGATGTACTCCATGACGATGAAGTACGTGTTGTCGGCGACACCGATGTCGAACACCTGGACGATGTTCGCGTGCTGGAGGTGCAGCGAGAGCTTCGCCTCGTCGAGGAACATCGCCACGAACTTGGGCTTCCTCGTGAGGTTCGGCAGGATGCGCTTGATCGCGACGGCCTTCTTGAACCCCTGGATGCTCTCGGCGACGCCCCGGAAGACCTCGGCCATGCCGCCGGCGTCGATGCGCTCGGTGACCTTGTATTTCTGCTGGTCGGCCATGACGCGCCCAGGGGCAGCGAGGATCAGTACTATATCAGCACCGCCGGGCGAAAGCGAAAAGCGCACCGGGGCCAGGGCACGTCGACGCCGTGGGCGCGGCGCCTCCCGGCCGATCCGCAGTGCCAGACCGCTCGGGACTACTCGTCGGAGGTTCCGGGAGTGAGCGTCGACTCCTCGGGCTCCGGGGCGAACCCGCCGCCCCGCGCGCCCTGAGCAGTCGAGGCCTCTTCCTTCTCGCGCTCTTCCTTGCAGGCGATGCAGAGGGTGGTCACCGGACGGGCGAGCAGCCGCTTGGCGCCGATCGGCTCGCCGCACTCCTCGCACTCATCGATGGTGCCGCTCTCGAGCCGCTCGATCGCGCTGTTGATCTTGCCGAGCAGCCACTTCTCCCGATCGCGCAGCCGCAGCTCGGTGGAGAAGAGCTCCTCCTCGGTCGACTCGTCGATGGAATCGCGGCCGACGTTGCGTTCGCGGTTCATGGCGAAGGAGAGCCCCTCCTGCGCGTTCCTGAGGAGCCGCTGCCGCTCGAGGGCCAGCGCTTCGCGGAGCCGTTGGCGCTCGCTGTCTGTCAGCATGGTCTCCTCACCTTTGTCAGGCTCGGGCCAGGATTGGCCCTCGCCATCGCCACGTGTGATGAACGGTTCATTGTATAAGTTCGGCTTCCGAGGTGTCAACGAACAGCGGTCGAAGATCGAAGGTTCAGAGTTGAACATTCAACCTTCAATGGGGCTTTCCAATCAATTGCCGCAGCTCCCGCCGCCGCCCGCGCCGGGCCCCTCGGCCGGCGGCCCCGACAGCGTCTTGTCGCACCCCTTGAGGCCGGGGTTGTGCTGGCACAGGCTCTTCTTGATCGTCTCGGCGTCGATGCCCGAGAACGGGAACTGGTTGTTGGCCAGCCAGCTCGGGCTGGCCTCGACCCCGAGCGCCTCGGCGAGCTTGATGTTCTCCTGCAGCAGCCTCCTGCCCTCCGGGCCGGTCGCGCACGCCTCGATGACCTTCGGGTCGATCCCGTTCCTGGCGCAGGGCTTCCAGTCGGCGTCGGCGATGCTCGGGTTGCGACACCAGATGTACTCCAGGTACTTGAGCCTGGCGCCGTAGTGCTTCATCGCGCACACGCCCCGGATGTTCTCGTCGACCTCGGGCTGCCCGTGGAGGCTGCGGAACCCGGTCGGCGTCGCGGTGGCGATGTAGTGGACGCCGAAGCCGACGTCCTGGCCGGCAAAGTTGCGCAGGACCTCCTTCATCGCGTCGAGGGCCCGGACGCCGTAGGGGCACTGGGACATGACGAAGACGTCGAGGCGCTTCTTGGTCTCGGGACGGCAGAGGAGCGTCTGCTTGCACTGCGGGTCGGCGCAGTCGACCTTGCCGTCGCCGTTGTCGTCCTTGCCGTTGTCGCAGATCTCGCCGGTCGGGTCGAACTTGGCGCCGATGAGGAGCTGCCGGTAGGTCCCGGCCGGGCGGAGGAACTGCTGCACCTCCTTCATCCCGTCCGGATCTCCGTCGAGCGACGTGTCGAAGAAGACGGCCGGGAGGTGCTTCACCCCGGTCGCGGCGTAGAGCTTCTTCCCCTCGGCCGTGCCGTAGTCGAGCATCGTGTGCTTGAGGCCGGGGAAGACCCCCTTCAGCTGCGGCACGATCTTCTCGATCTGCGCGCACGGCTTGCACCGCGCGTCGCTGAGGATGGTGACGGTGACCGGCGCCGGCGCCTTCAGCTCCGCACAGGCGGCGGGCTTGCTGGACTGGTACTCGGCGCAGATGGCGCGGAGGAAGTCGCTGGCGCGGCGGCGCCCCTCGTAGCTCTTGCCGGCGATGTGGATCGTGGGGCTCCCCTCGGCCTTCGCCGCCGCGGCGCGCTTGGCCGACACGCGGAGGAGGTCCTGCCCCTCCGCGGTGGTGTAGCAGCGGCGCATCGCCTCGATGTCGATCCCCACCTCCTTCGCGCACCGCTCCCAGTTGTCCGGGATCTCGCGCGGCGTCTGGTTCTGGCACAGGATCATCCGGTAGGAGCGATCGGGGGCGATCTTCGCGGCGCACAGCTGCGCGATGTCCCCCTTGACCTCGGGCTCGTCGTGCAGCGAGACGAGCTTGCCCCCCTCCTCCGAGGCGATGAACTCCACGCGCAGGTCGAGCGCCGGCCCCAGCTTCTCGATCACCGGGGCGAAGGCGTTCTCCGCCTGCACGCCGTAGGGGCCCATCGACATGACGTAGAGATCGACGCGCACGCGCCCGGCCCCCGCGCCCTTGCCGGCGGCCGGCGCCTTCACCGGTCCGGCCGGCCCCACGGGCCGCTTCTCGCACGCGAACGACCCGAGGGCCAGCACGCCGGCGATCACCGCTGCCACCGATCTCGATGCGCTCATGACGGGTGATTGTGGGTGCTCGCAGTGCCAGGTTCAAGCGGGAACCGCGGGCCGAGCCGCGAGCCGCCGGCGCCAGGCGCCCGGACCGGCGACGGAGCGCCTTGCACCCCGGGCCCCGGCGTGTAGGATTCAGCCGGCCCCGCCGCCGCGCATGCGCACCTCCGACTTCGACTACGCGCTCCCCGAGGAGCTGATCGCGCAGCACCCGCTGCCCGAGCGCGACGCGTCGCGGCTCATGGTGCTGCCGCGCGCAGGCACGGCCCCACCGGCGCACCACCGCTTCACCGACCTCCCGCGCCTCCTGCCCTCCGGCACGCTCCTCGTGCTGAACGACACGCGCGTCATCCCGGCGCGCCTGCACGGCCACAAGCCCACCGGCGGTCGCGTGGAGCTGCTGCTCCTCGAGCCCGACGCCGCCGGCCCCGACCGCTGGCGGTGCCTCTACTCGGCCGCCAAGCCGCTGCGGGTGGGCACGCGCATCGTGCTCGACCGCGATCCGGCCGCCACGGCCGAGGTGCGGGAACGGCACGACGAGGGCCGGGTCACCTGCGCGTTCGAGGTGGCCGGCGGGCTCGCCGCGAGCCTCGCGCGGCTCGGCGAGGTGCCGCTGCCTCCCTACGTGCGGCGACCCGACGGCGAGGCCCCCGCCGACCGCAGCCGCTACCAGACGATCTTCGCGCGGGCCGACGGCGCCGTGGCCGCCCCGACCGCCGGGCTCCATTTCACGAGCCGGCTCCTCGCGGCGCTCGAGGACGCCGGCGTGGAGACCCGGTGGGTCACGCTCCACGTGGGGCCCGGAACCTTCGTGCCGGTGAAGGCCAGTGACCCGGCGCAGCACCGCATGCACAGCGAGCCGTACGTGGTCGGCGCCGCCACGGCCACGTCCGTGAACGCCGCGCACGCAGCCGGGCGGCCGGTCGTCGCCGTCGGGACCACGGTGGTCCGCACGCTGGAGAGCGCGACGGACGCGGGCGGAGCCGTGCGGCCGGGCCCGGGCCGCGCCGAGCTCTTCATCACCCCCGGCTACCGCTTCCGCGCGGTCGACGGCCTGCTGACCAACTTCCACCTGCCCCGCTCGACGCTCCTCATGCTGGTGGCCGCGCTGTGCGGCCGCGAGCGCCTGCTGGACGCGTACCGCGCGGCGATGGCGGAGCGGTACCGCTTCTACTCGTACGGTGACGCGATGCTGGTGCTGCCATGACCACGGCCCCGACGACGCGCCCCTTCGAAGTGCGCGCGCGGGACGGCCGGGCCCGCGCCGGGCGCCTGACCACGGCGCACGGGCCCGTCGAGACCCCCAGCTTCATGCCGGTGGGCACGCAGGGCACGGTCAAGGCCCTGACCCCGGCCGAGGTGCGCGCTACCGGCGCGCAGATGATCCTCGGCAACACCTACCACCTCTACCTGCGCCCCGGCCTCGACGTGATCGAGCGCTTCGGCGGCCTCCACCGCCTCATCGGCTGGGACGGTCCGATCCTCACCGACTCGGGCGGCTACCAGATCTTCAGCCACCGCGAACGCGTCAAGATCACCGACGACGCGGTCACGTTCCAGTCGCACCTCGACGGCTCGTACCACACGCTCACGCCCGAGCGCGCCATGCAGATCCAGGCCGTCCTCGGCGCGGACGTGGCCATGGCCTTCGACCACTGCCCGCCCGGCGACGCCCCGCGGGCGCTGGTCGAGGAGGCGATGGCCCGCACCACGGCGTGGCTGCGCCGCTGCCTGGCCACGCCGCGACCCGCCGGGCAGATGCTCTTCGGCATCGTGCAGGGCGGCGCCGACGTCGCGCTCCGCCGCCGGCACCTGGCCGACGTGGCGGGTCTGGGCTGCGACGGGTACGCGCTCGGCGGCCTGTCGGTCGGGGAGCCCGTGCCCGCCATGTACGAGGTGCTCGACGCGGTGGCCGACGAGATGCCCGCCGACCGGGCCCGCTACCTCATGGGCGTGGGCACGCCGTGCGACCTGGTCGTGGCCATCGGCTGCGGCGTCGACCTCTTCGACTGCGTGATGCCGACGCGCAACGCCCGCAACGGGCAGCTCTTCACGGCCGCGGGGCGCATCAACATCGGCAACGCCTGCCACCGGCTCGACGAAGGGCCCGTCGACCCGGAGTGCGACTGCGAGACCTGCCGCACCGTCTCGCGCGCCTACGTGCGCCATCTCTTCGTCGCCCAGGAGATCCTGTACCATCGCCTGGCGACGCTCCACAATCTGGTCTACTATCAGCGCGTCGTGCGCGACGCTCGCGAGGCCATCCTCGCGTCCCGCTTCGAGGAATTCGCCCGGGCGTTCCTGGCCCGGGATGCAACCGCGCCGGCCGAGCCCGCGTCTTGACGGGAAGCCCAGAGGAGCCGAATGTTCGTCGAAATCATCTGGCGAATGGTGCACGACGACATCTTCGTCGTCATCCTCCTCGCCCTCTGGTCGGTGGTCGCGCTCGCCATCATCTGCGAGCGCATCTACTCGTTGTGGAACATCCAGTCGAAGACCGAGGCCTTCAAGGAGCGGGTCCTCGCGGCCATCAACCGCGGCGAGCTGGCCGCGGCCTCGGCGCTCTGCGAGGCGTCGCAGTGCCCGCTGGCCGAGGTCTACGAGAAAGCCCTCGACGCCCACCAGCACACGCCCGAGACCGTGGCCGAGGTCGTCGCGCTCCGGCGCGCCGACGTGGTGCAGAGGTTCAAGCGCTACCTGTGGCTGCTCGGCAGCGTGGGCGCGTCGGCGCCGTTCGTCGGCCTCTTCGGCACCGTCATCGGCGTCGTGCGCTCGTTCCACTCGATGGCGCAGACGGGACAGGGGGGCTTCCGCGTGGTCGCCTCGGGCATCTCCGAGGCGCTCGGCGCCACCGCGCTCGGCCTCCTCGTCGCCATCTACGCCGTCATCGCCTACAACTACTTCGTGGCGCGCGTGAACCGGCTGGCCCTCTCCTACCGCATCATGGGCGACGAGATCGTGCTCACGCTGCAGCGCCGCGCCGCCGCCGGCGCCGTCGCGCGTCCCGAGCCGGCCCGCCCGTCGGCCCCGCCCGCGCCTGCGCCGACGGCGACGTCCGCCCCGATGGCCGCGGCCCCCGCCCCGACGGCCCCTGCCCCCCGGACCGAGGCGTCGGAGGCGTAGCCGTGGCCATCGGCGCCACCGGGGCAACGGGGAACCTCGACGACGAGGTTGGCGAGGACGCCATCGTCGCCGAGATCAACATCACGCCGCTGACCGACATCTTCCTCGTGCTCCTGATCATCTTCATGGTCACGTCGACCGCCCTGGTCGAGCACGAGGTGCAGAACCGTACCGGCGTCCGCGTCTCGCTGCCCAACGCCCAGGCCGCCGGCCTCCTCACGCAGAAGAAGGACGACCCGATCCTCACGCTCACCCAGCAGGGTGACCTCTACCTCGGCAACAAGAAGGTGACGGTTCCCAACCTCGAGACGGCCATCCGCGACGCGCTCAAGGAGAAGAACAGCGAGACGCTGCTCCTGCGCGGCGACCAGAGCGTGCTCCTGGGCAAGGCCGTGGACGTGATGTCCGTGGCCAAGCGCGCCGGCGCCGCGCACCTCGGCATCATCACCGCCCCCAAGGTCGGCGCGCCGGCCGTGCCGAGGTAGGGCGCGCGCGGTCGCGCCGCGCCCGCCGGCCACTCCCTACTTCCCCTTCTTCGCCTTCGGCCCGACCTTCAGCGTGGCGATGATCGGCTGGATCTCCTTCAGGAGGGCCCCGTCGGCCACGCTGGCGAAGACGTGGACCCGCAGGCGATCGTTGCCGGGCAGCGGCGCGATGGCCTCGTGCGTCGTGGCCGCGTCCTTGCCCGTGCCGCGCTGCCACCGCTGCCACTCGACGTCCTTGCCGAGGAGCTTCCCCTTTGTCGTCGTGACCTTGGGCGCCGGGCCGTCGACCTGGCGGTGCTGGTAGGACGGGTGGCCGCCGACGTAGACGCTGAAGCCGACGGTCGGTGCGCCGTACGGCGTCAGCTTGCGCAGGTGATGCACGATGAAGTCGGGGCCCGGCTGCACCGTGGCCACCCAGCCGGCCGGCACGGTCGCCTGGAGCTCGGTCTCCTTCGCGAGGACGTCGAGGCTGCGCACGCCAGCGGCGCGCGGCAGGGCGCGGGCCCCCGGCGCCAGCGTGGCGACCATCCGCTTGATCAGCGCCGTGCAGCCGGCCGCGTCCTTGCCCGCCGCGGGGTTCACGGCGAAGCCGACCCACTGCACGGTGCCGTCGACGTGCGCCAGGAACAGGGCGACCACCAGCTGCCCCTTCCGCTCCAGGTCGAGGGCCGGCGACGTGGCGGCCAGCGCGCGCTGCTTCGGGGACCCAGTGACCAGGGGCGCCACACCGTACGGCGCCCCGCCCTTCGCCTTCAGCTGGCCGAGGTCCTTGCGCGCCTGCTGCTCGAAGTCCGGCCCCACGAGCGCAAAGAACTCGACCGCCGTCACGACGAGCTTCTCGTCCCCCTTCTCGAGCACGACCCGGGTCTCGTGCTGCGCCGACTCGGGCGCCGCCATGATGCTCCGGCCGCGCGCCTCGATTCGCGCGCCGGCGGGGAAGCGCAGGGCGAGGCGGCCCCCGAGGAGGTCGATGGGCGCCTTGTCGAGGGCGAGCTTGCCCAGCTCGCCCGCGGCCGCGGTCGCCGGCATCGCCAGGGCCAGGAGCGCCACGAGTGCTACGCCCAAACGCTGTGACGGGGAACCGCGACCGAACCTCGTCATGCCGGGCCTCCCTTCCGCAAGGGTCGTCTTCGAATCCGATGCTCGCCGAGCACGGTGAAGTGGCCTTCGAGACGCGACAGGTCCGTGCGCAGAAGCCGCTCCACGGCGGCAAGCTTTGAAGCAGTGCGCTCGGCACCCACTCGAACGAGCACGATGCCGGCGGCGCTCTGGCCCTTGAGGAAGACCAGCTCCCCGAAGTCCTTGTCGTTGGTGACCAGGATGCGGTCGTCTCCATCGGCCAGGTCGAGCACCGCGTCGTCCTCGGCGCCGGGAGACACCTCGGCGATGTAGACCACGTCGTGACCGCCGTCGCGGAACAGCGCCACGACGGCGCGCTCCACGCTCTCGTCTGCCAGGAACTTCACTCGCTCGTTTCCGCCAGCGGAAGGATTTCGTCAGTGGACAAGCTGTCGGCGGCGAAGGCGAGCGCAGCGCGGACATCCTCCTCGCGTAGCTGAGGGTAGTCCGCCAGCACCTCGGCAACCGTGGCGCCTTCGGCCAGCTTCCTCACGATGATCTCCACGGGGATGCGAGTCCCTCGGATCACGGGCTTGCCGAGCATGACCTTGGGATTGGACTCTACACGCGAATGTCGCATGGTGTCTGGCCCATTCTACCGCGAGGAGCACCGACAGGCCACGACCCGCCGCGGGGCGAGATGCGGTATCCTCGGAGCTGCTGCCTGAGAGGTGAGGAGCGGCATGGACGCACGGTTCGCGGTCGCGGTGGGGCTCTGCGCGTGGCTGCTCGTGGCCTGCTCCGGCGCAGTCGGGCAGAACGGGGACGGCGGCGTGCCGGACGGCGCGACTGGCGACGCGACCGGCGACGCCCGCGGCGGCGACGCGCACGGCGCCGACGGGGGCGGCGACGGGGCGCCGCCGGACGGCGCCGAGCCGTCGCTCCGCACGGTGACCTTCACCCCGATCGACGACGACCTCCTCAACCCCGAGCGCGGCTTCTACGACTGGGCCGACCTGACCTCGGGCGACGCGCTCGACTACGTGCGCCAGAACGGGCTCACCGTGGCCTGGGCCGAGGGGCACCTCGATGCGTACCGCGCGACGGCCATCCCCTCCTCCTACCTGACCGCCCTGGGGGACGGCTTGGCGCGGGCCCGCGCCGCGGGCATCAAGATCGTGCTGCGGTTCTCCTACAACGACGGCCCGTGGCCCAACCCCGACCCCGACGCGTCCAAGCCGCAGATCCTGGCGCACCTCGCGCAGCTCGCGCCCGCGCTCACCGCCAACGCCGACGTCATCGCCGTGCTGCAGGCGGGGTTCATCGGCGCGTGGGGCGAGTGGCACAGCTCGACCAACGGCCTCGACAACCCCACCGACCGCCACGACATCCTCCTGGCGATCCTCGACGCCCTCCCGGCCTCGCGCATGGCGCAGATCCGGACCCCCATGTACAAGGCCGATGCCCTGGGCGGGCCGCTCGCGGACGCGGACGCCTTCACCGGGACCGACGCGGCGCGCGTCGGCCACCACAACGACTGCTTCCTCGTCAGCGATGACGACGCCGGCACGTACGCCGACCCCATCGAGACCTGGAAGGACTTCGTCGCCCAGGAGGGCCGCTTCACGCCCGTCGGGGGCGAGACCTGCGGGCTGAACGGCACCCGCACCGAGTGCGCGTCGGCCACGGCCGAGATGGCACGGCTCCACTGGTCGCTCCTCAACCTCCGCTACCACCAGGGCGTCATCGACGGTTGGGACACGGGCGGTTGCACGGGCGAGATCCGCCGCCGGCTCGGCTACCGCCTCGAGCTGCAGCGCGCCGCGTTCAGCGAGGCGGTGCGGCCCGGCGGCGTGCTCGTGGTCGAGGCCGACATCGCCAACACCGGGTGGGCGAGCCCGTTCAACGCGCGCCCCCTGTTCGTGGTCCTGGACGACGGCACCACGCGCCGCACGGCGCGGCTCTGGAGCGTGGACCCGCGGCGCTGGGAGGCCGGCGCGACCGCCACCGTCCACGCGCGGCTGCGCGTGCCCGCGGACGCCACCGCCGGCACCTACCGCCTCGCGCTGTGGCTGCCGGACGACGCCGCAAGTCTGCGCGACCGAACCGAGCACGCGATCCGCTTCGCCAGCGACTGCACGTGGGACGCGACGTCCGGCGCCAACGTCCTCGCCACCGACCTGCCCGTGGACCCGCAGGCGCCGGGCAGCGTCGACCCGAACGCGACCGAGTTCGTCGAGATCCCGTAGCTGGCGCGTCGGCTCCGGGGGGCGGCGATCCCGCGGAGCGGCGCTAGCGCGGCGGGGCCGGGAGCGGCGGCGTGGCGGAGGTCGCGGCCGTGGCCGCGGCCGCGGCGGCGGCGGCTTCGAGCTGCTCGTCCTTGCGGCCGGCGAGCAGCAGGTACGCGCCGAGCAGCACCGCCATGCCCGCGGCGAACGCGAGCTTCACCCCGTAGGCGATGTCGGGCGGGTGGATCTGGCTGATGGTCCCCTCGATCAGGCCGGCCACCACCAGGATGGGGATGATGCCCACGATCATGCGCACGGCGCGGCCCGAGGCGGCGCGCAGGGCGTCGCCGCGGCCGAAGCGCCCGGGACTGATCAGGGCGTAGCCGATGCGCAGCCCGGCGGCGGCCGCCAGGATGATCGCCGTCAGCTCCGGGACGCCGTGCGGGAGGATCCACGCGTAGAAGAAGGTCGCCACCCCCTTCATGTGGTAGTGCGCGCACAGCGAGCCCAGCATCAGGCCGTTGTAGAAGAGCACGATCCCGGTGCCGAGCCCGAAGCTGATGCCGAGCGCGAAGGCCAGGAAGGTCACCTGGATGTTGTGCGTGAACAGGAAGCTGGAGAAGGCCGCCTGCTCGGCCGCGGAGAGGCGCTTGCCGCCGGCCTCCAGCTGCTTGACCCGCTCGGACGGGTCGAGGTGCATGTGCTGGTCGGGGAGCAGGTAGAAGCGCGCGTCGGTGTCGAGGGCCACGGCCACGAACCCGAAGAGCGCCGCCCCGAAGAAGATGGCCGCGGCCACGGCGACGGCGCGCCGCTCCGCACGCACCAGGCGCGGGAACTCCGACTTGTAGAAGGTCCAGATGCGCCGCAGGCGCGGCCGCTCGGCGCGGTAGATCTCGGCGTAGGCGCGGGCCACGAGGGCGTTGAGGTAGTCGGTCACCTCGGCCGACGCGCCCGCGGCGCGCGCCTGCACCAGGTGCGACGAGGTGGCGCGGTACAGGCGCACGAAGGTCCGCCCGTCCTCCAGCGGCAGCGCCTTCATCCCCTGGCGCTCGATCTGGGTCAGCAGCTCCTCGAGCCGCTGCCACGCGGACCGCCGCTCCTGGATGAACCGCTGGACGTCGAGCATGGTGGTATCGCCGGTGAGGCGGCACCGAGCGTAGCACAAGCGCGCGTCGCCCTATAGTCCACGATCTGCCGTCGCCGGTGCCGGGGTCCAACGCTGACTCCGCCGTCCGTGATACTCTCGATCACCCCATGCGCTCCGGGGGTCGCACCGGCGCGGTTCGCTTCTGCGGTCTCGCATGCTCCGCTGTGGTCGTCGTGTGTGCGCTCACCGCCGCGAGTCCCACCGCCGCCCGACCTCCCATCGAAGTGCGGCTCGTGTACGAGCGCGGTCCGGGCGCCGAGCAGTGCCCCAGGGAATCGGAGCTTCGCGACGGAGTCATGGCGCGCCTTGGGCGCGACCCGTTCCGCGACTCCGCCCCGCGGCTGATCCGCGTCGCCATCACGCGCGCCGGCGCCGGCTTGCAGGCCCGCATCGTGACACTCGAACCGAGCGGCACGGTCTCCGGCGTCCGGAGCCTGGGGTCGCCGCGGTCCGATTGCGCCGAGTTGGCAGCCGCCGTGGGTCTGGCGCTCGCGATCGCCATCGACCCGCTGGCGGCCTCGGGCCGCCCGCCCGAAACCTGGGACGAGCCGGCCCCCGCCTCGCAGCCCGCGACCGCTCCCGCCGCGCCGGACCGTGCGTCTGCCCCTGCCGCGGCCGAGCCACGCGCCGACGGGACCACGACGGTCCACCTCGCGCCGCGGCCACCAGCGGCAGCCCCAGAGCGACTCTTCTGGTTCGCCTCGGGCGGCGCGCTGGTGGCGCTCGGTTCCGCGCCCGGCGTGACCGCGGGGCTGGTGGTCCAGGTCGGCGTACGCCGGGGCGGCTTCTCCTTCGCCGTCGAGGGGCGGGGGGACTTTCCGCGCGAGGCCTCCGCCGGCGACGGCGGCGTGTACGCGTCCCTGGGGCTCGCCTTGGTCGTTCCCTGCTACCGGTTCAGCCGCTTCGCGGCCTGCGGTCTCTTGGCCGGCGGTGGCCTTCGCGGCTCGGCGCACAACCTCGGCGAGGCGCACCAGGAGCTCACGGCTTTCGCCGCGGCCGGAGCGAGGCTGGCCGCGGAATTCGCGGTGGGCCGCCGCTTCTGGCTGTCGATCCAGACAGACCTGCTCGCGCCGCTCACGCCCACCTCGATCCAGGTAGACGGGGCCAGCGTGTGGCGCACCCCCGCCGTGTCAGGGACGTTCGGCGTGATGCTCGGCGGCCGCGTCTACTGATAGATCCGCGTGGCTGGCTCCAATACTGATGCAGGAACCCGTGCGCGTGGCGACAAGGGCAACCGAGCCTGGCGAGGCGACGCCGGACCTGGCGGCGATCTACATCGCCGAGGTCGACTACGTGTGGGGAGCGCTTCGGCGCCTCGGCGTCCGCGAGGCCGACCTGGAGGACGAGGCGCACGACCTGTTCCTGCTGGTGCGGCGCCGGCTCGCTGACTTCGACCCCGCCCGCCCGGTGCGACCGTGGCTCTTCGCCTTTGCGTACCGGGTCGCGTCCGACTATCGGCGTTCGGGCCGCTCGCGCCGTGAAGTCTTGGATCCTCCGGCGGAGCAGGCGGACGACCACCTCGCGGGCGAGGACCGGCTCGCGGCCCGCGAGGCGCACGACCTGATCCTCGCGGCGCTCGAGGATCTGTCCCTCGACGCGCGCGCGGTCTTCGTGCTCCATGACCTCGAAGGCTACTCGATCCCGGAGGTTGCGGCCGCGCTCGAGGAGCCCCTGAGCACCCTGTACTCGAGGCTGCGCCAGGCCCGGAAGCTGTTCACGGCCGCGGTCCGGCGCCTGCGCTGCGGAGGCGACAAATGAGCGAACCCGAGTCGGAGCCGCTGGCGCCCGACATTCAGCGGCTCGTCGAGACCGGCCGGAGCTACCACCCGACGCCCGGACCCGCGGCCCGGGCGCGCCTCGAGGCCCAGATAATGGCGCAGGGGCCAGCTGCTGCCCCGTCCACGCCAGCAGCCGTGGCCGCTGGATCAGGCGTGCTTGCCAAGCCTTTCGTGGTTGGTATCGCCGCCTTCGTGTTCGGCCTGGGCGGTGGCGCCGGCCTGCACGCCGCGCTGCAGCGCGGCGGGGACCGGCGCGGGCCGGCTACGCCCTCACGCCCGGCGCCCGCGGTTGCTCCTGGCTGCCCGTCGAGCACCCCAGCCAACACCCCGGTGGTGCAGCTGCCGCCCGCCGCGCCGGCGGCGCCCTGCTCCTGCCCGACCGCGCGTGCGCCCGCCTCCACCCACGACCGCGACGCCGAACTGGCGGCCGAGCGGGCGCTGCTCGAAACCGCACGCACCGCGCTCGGCCGACGCGAGGCCGCGGCCGCGCTCGAAATCCTGGCTCGCCACGAGCGCGCCTTCCCGCAAGGCCGCCTGGTCGAGGAGCGGGAGGCGATCACCGTCCAGGCGCTCCTGGTGGAGGCACACTACGACCTCGTACGGGCACGCGGCGCGCGGTTCCTGCGGGGCTACCCGCGCAGCCTCTTCCGCCCGGCCGTGGAGGACGCCCTCCGCCGGGCAGCGGACGTAGATCCGACGGGCTGGCGCCAATAGGGAAGTGAGGTCGGACCACCGGAGGATGGCGATGAGAGCGTGGTTGGTCATCATGATGATCGGCATGCTGACGAGCTGCGAGCAGCGACAGGACTTCGTCAGCGGTCAGGCCGACGGCGGCGTGGAGGCATCCGCGCGCGACAGCGGCGTGGATTCCGCTTCCCCCGTGGACGCCGGCACCCTCTGGTTTGACGGCGGCCTGCCCACACGAGCCTGCGACCCGCCGCAGACAGATGCGGGCGTGCTACCGCCCGTCGTGGCGGTGTGGGACGGCTACATGGAGAATCCCTTACTTTCGGACTCCGACGCGGTCCACCTCGTCTTTCGCTCGTCGGAATCGGGGGAGCTGTCGGCGACCGTCATCTTCGGCACCGGCACCCCACCGCCGTCTCCGCCGGACTCGGAGACCTGCTACCCCGAGGGCCTTGGGACGAGCGGGCTCTTTGCTCCACTCGTGATCGAGGGGTTCGAGTATCCGTCCGTCGCGCCGTCCATGTCCGACATTCGCCTCAGGATTCCGCTGCTCGCCGACGCCCCCTGGACCGACTGGTGCGCTTGCCAGGTGCCCGTAGAGACAGGTGGCGCCTGGGCATGCCTGCCCAACATGTCCTCGCGAGCAACGCCCGACGGCCAGTGCTTCCTCCAGCCGCCGGGGGCGCAAGAGATCCCCGTCCCATGCTGCAAGCTGAGACTCTGCAACCTCACGTCAGTGTGTCAGTGCACCGAGTCGGCCTGCGCCATCGACTCGACAACGTTCTGGACCCTGGACCTCTCGGTCAACGGCAACCGCGCCGACGGCACCCTCTCCATCGCCCCATCGAGCGGCGTCCACCTCCAGCGCACGCAGTAGACCGCTGCTCTCGAGCGGGTGGCGCCTTGCTGCACGCGCCCGATGGGGCCCACCCACTCCGACCTAGCCAAGCGACCCCTCGTGCTATAGTTCGTCGATGCTGCGCGAAGCCCTGTGCGAGTCGCGCTACGTGGTCCGCACGCCGGAGCACGTGGAGTTCGAGTTCGCGCTCGCCGGCCTCGCCTCGCGCACGCTGGCCCTGCTGATCGACTGGGTCGTCCTCATGATGCTGGGGACCGCCGTGGCCATGATCGGCAGCCTGGTCTCGACGCTCTTCAAGGGCCTCGGCGCCTTCCTGACGTTCGTCGCCTTCTTCCTGGTCCAGTGGGGCTACTTCGTGACGCTCGAGATGCTCACCGGCGGGCAGTCGATCGGGAAGAAGGTCCTCGGGCTCCGCGTAATACGCACCGATGGCATGCGCATCGGCTTCTACCACAGCGCCGTCCGGAACCTCTTCCGCGTCATCGACAACCTGCCGTTCTTCTACCTCGTCGGGGGGCTCGCGGCCGTGATGTCGCGCCTCGGCCGCCGCCTCGGCGATCACGCCGCGGGCACCGTGGTGGTGCGCGACGCGCGGCGCGGGGGGG
>JACRCY010000658.1 GCA_016218785.1 Deltaproteobacteria bacterium | reverse complement strand
GGTTGTCGCCGTACCCCTTGCGCAGGTGCTCCGCGATGACGACGTTGGCGCCGAGGCGCGGCCCGGGCGGGATGGCGATCTCGAGCTTCTCCTGCCGCTCGAGCGTCTCCTGCGACAGCAGCTGCTCGTAGGCGGCGACGCGCGCCTTGCTCTTGGCCTGCCTTGCCCGCGGCGACTGGCGGATCCACTCCAGCTCGCGCTCGAGGGTGCGCTGCCGCGCCGATTCCTGCTTCTCCTCCTGGGCCAGCCGCTTCTGCTTCTGGTCGAGCCACGACGAGTAGTTCCCCTCCCAGGGGATGCCGTGGCCGCGGTCGAGCTCGAGGATCCAGCCGGCCACGTTGTCGAGGAAGTAACGGTCGTGCGTGATGGCGACGACGGTGCCGGGGTACTCGTGGAGGTGGCGCTCGAGCCACGCCACCGACTCGGCGTCGAGGTGGTTGGTGGGCTCGTCGAGGAGCAGCAGGTCGGGGCGCTCCAGGAGCACGCGGCACAGGGCCACGCGGCGCCGCTCGCCACCCGACAGGGTCGCGACGTCGGCGTCACCGGGAGGGCAGCGGAGCGCGTCCATGGCGATCTCGAGCGTCCGGTCGAGGTCCCACGCGCCAGCGGCGTCGATCTGATCCTGGAGCTTCCCCTGCTCGTCGAGCAGGGCGTTCATCTCGTCGTCCTCGAGCGGCTCCCCCAAGCGGGCGGAGAGCTCCTCGAACCGGCTGAGCAGCGCCCGCGTCTCGGCGACCGCCACTTCCACGTTGCCGCGGACGTCCTTGTCGGGGTCGAGGGGCGGCTCCTGGGGCAGCCAGCCGACGCGCACCTTCTCGGCGGGCCACGCCTTGCCGAGGAACGACTCCTCGACGCCGGCCATGATCTTGAGGAGCGTCGACTTGCCCGCGCCGTTGGCCCCGAGCACGCCGATCTTGGCCCCCGGGAAGAAGGAGAGCCAGATGTCCCGCAGGATCTCGCGGTTGGGCGGCACCACCTTGCCCACCCCCTGCATGGTGAAGATGTACTGGTAGGTCATGGTCGGGAGTCGTACCGCAACCCTCCGGCGAGTCAAGCCGGCGGGCCCGGGGTGGCCGATGCTCCCGACGCTGCTCCCCGTGCCCGAGCCCGGGTGGCGCCCGCAGCGTGGCAGCGCCGAGCGCGCCGAGCGCGGGCGCCCCTTGACCCGCGATCTGGCGGTGGTAACATGACTTCTATGGCACTGGCGATGAAGCGCGCCACGACGCTGGCGCTCGATCCCGAGATGGACGCGTTGCTCACGATCGCCGCACGCAGACGCGGGGTGTCGCGAGCCGAGTTCGTGCGCCAGCAACTGGCGCTGGTGCTCGACCAGTACCGGCGCCATCCCCACCCACGTGCTGCGGGCATCGTGCGGCGGCGGCTCGCCGAGCGCGGGGACGAGCGGGAGCTGTTCGGGCGCGGCTCGCGGTGAGCACTCCCGCGCTCATCTGCGACACGGGCGCGCTCCTCGATTACCTCGTCGCCGCGGCCCCGGACCACGCCGCGTTTCGCGCCGCCATCGACCGGGCGCGGGCTCGCTACGTGCCGGGGCTCGTGCTCGCCGAGGTCGACTACTTCCTCCGCGACGAACGTCGCGCCATGCGCGCGCTGGTGGCCGACCTGGAGCGCGGCGCCTTTACGTACGCCGCGCCCACGGTCCCGCAGCTGGCTCGCGCCATGGCGATCGACCGGCGCTACGCGACGCTCGGGCTGGGCCTCGTGGACGCCTCCGTGGTCGCCCTCGCCGAGCACGTCGGCGTCACGCGGCTCGCCACACGCGACCTGCGCCACTTCGCGGCTGTCCGCCTGGCCGACGGCCGCGCGTTCGACCTCGTGGTCCGGCCGACGACGCCGGACCGCGGGTGAGCGCCCGCCTCGCCCCTCGGTCCCCCTTCAACCAGACCGCGCGGTCCCCGCTCCGCTGCTCACGGGCGTCGCGTGCGGTGACCCACCCCCCAGCGCACGTGGAGCTGCCGGCGCCTGACCGCGCAGTCGCGTAGGTAGAGGTTGATCAGCTGCTGGTAGGGGAGCCCGGTCTGGCCGGCCATGGCCTTGAAGTAGGCCACGGTCTCGCGATCGAGGCGGATCGTGACCGGCTGCTTCAGCAGCCGCACGTAGGGGTTCTTGCGCGCCGTCAATGAGCCGAAGTCGTACTCGGTACGCATCGTCCCGCCTCCCGTAGCATGGGGCCCCCTGGTTGACAACCCCGCCGCCTGCGCCGATGCTCTGCTCGATGCGCAAAGCCAGCTTGCTGCGGGCGGGTGCGGCCCTGGTCGCGCTCGCAGGTGTCGCGTGTGGTCCGAACAACGTGGCCCCGGGAGGGGACTGCAACCCGGACCTCACGTGCCCGGACGGGTTCCTCTGCAATCCGTTGACGCTGAAGTGCGTCGCAACGGGCGGTGACTGCAAGGCCGACGGGACCTGCGCCGACGGGTTCTCGTGCAACCCGGGCACAAACGAGTGCGAGCTAATAACATGCACTCCGGGAGCTGCGCTCGGTTGCGACGGCGACAAGGTGCAGCGCTGCAACGAGCGCGGCACGGGGGCCGTGACGGAGTACTGCGGCCTCGGGCAGGTGTGCCGCAACGGCGACTGCCAGACCCAGCTCACCTGCTCCCCCGGCACCGTCATCTGCGGCGACGCGGCCACCGTGGGGCGCTGCCGTCCCGACGGCCAGAGCTACGAGGTGCTGGAGACCTGCGACACGCCGAACGAGTTCTTCTGCCAGCAGCTCCCGGGCAAGCCGCAGCCGGCCTGCATCGGCCCGTGCGACCGCGCCCGCCAGGAGCGGTCGAACTTCGGCTGCGACTTCTTCGCGGTGGACCTGCTCAACGGCGCCTACACCGGCCTTCCCACCGACCAGTTCGCCATCGTGGTGTCGAACGTGAGCACGTCGCGCACCGCCCACGTGAAGGTCGACTCGGCGGGCGGCGTCCTGCTGTTCGAGGCCGACGTGGCCCCCCTGGCGGTCGAGAAGCTCCGGCCCGAGCGGCGCCAGCGCACCACCACCAACCTGGAGGCGCTCGCGTTCCACGTCCAGACCGACATCCCGGTCGTGGCCTACCAGTTCAACCCGCTCAACAACGTGGGCGTCTACTCCAACGACGCCACGCTCCTGGTGCCCGCCTCCTCGCTCGACACCGAGTACCTGGTCATGACCCGGGGCACGTCGCTCAAGAACCTGCCGGGTTACTTCGCGGTCGTCGCCGTCGAGGACGGCACCTCGGTCTCGTTCATCCCCTCCACGACCTCGTCGGGCACGCAGCCGTCGCCCGGCGCGACGCCGGTGGTGCCGGGCGTCCCCGCGGGTGTGGCCTACCCCGTGGGCCAGGTGATGAACAAGTACGACGTGCTGCAGGTCCTGGCGAACATCGACAACAACAACCTCAACAAGGCGAGCGACCTCACCGGCACCGCGATCACGGCCGACAAGCCCATCATGGTCTTCGGCGGCAGCGCCGGCGCCGAGGTACCCGCGGGCACCAAGTACGCCGACCACATCGAGCACGTCATGTTCCCCATCTCCGCGTGGGGCAAGACCTACGCGGTGGCCACCGCGCCCCGCGGCGTCGAGCCCGCCTTCGTCCGCTTCCTCGCCTACAAGGACGGCACGGAGATCACGCTGACGCCCGGGCCCTCCGGGGCCCAGAGCGACACCATCAGCCTCGCCGCCGGCATGTGGCACGAGGTGTCGAGCGCGCGGGACTTCATGGTGGTGTCGAACGAGTCGATCATGGTCGGGCAGTTCCTGGCCGGGCAGCAGCAGACCGGCCTCTACGAGGATGGCGGCGACCCGGCCTTCTGGCTCGTCTCGCCCGTGGAGCAGTACCGTACCGACTACGTGTTCCTCACCCCCGACGGCTTCCTCCACAACCGGCTCGTGCTCGTGGCCAAGTCGGGCGCGACCGACATCCTGGTCGACGGCCGGGCGCTGCCGCTCAACCAGTTCATGCTCATCGCCAACCTCCCCGACGCGAGCTACGAGGTGTTCCGCCTCGAGCTGACGCCCGGCACCCACCTGGTGCAGTCGGCCGGCACCCACCCGGTCGGCATCGTCGCCTACGGCTACGACGAGGCCGTGAGCTACGCCTACACGGGCGGGCTGTCGCTCGCCCAGATCACGATCCCGCAGTAGGGGCCGAGGAGGAGAACGATGCGGTCCAGCGCCACTCTCGCCGCTCTCGCCCTTCCGCTCGCCGTGGCCGTCGCCCTCGGGCCCGCCACGGCGCACGCCGTGCTCCCCAAGTGCCCCAACGTGCTCATCGTGCAGGACCGCTCGGGCAGCATGAGCTCGCAGTGGGCCGCCGCCAAGGCCGCCGTCGACGGCATCCTGCAGCGCAACGAGCAGTCGCCGCCCACGAACCGGATCCGCTACGGGCTCAACATGTACCCCGGGGACAGCAACGACTGCACCACGGGGGTATGGTTCGTGCACCCGGCGGCCGGCTCGGAGACGGCCATCCGCAACGCCATGAACGCCTCGGGGACGCCCGGCTGCACTCCGGCGGCGCAGACCTTCGAGTCGATCAACACCACCCCGCAGGAGCTGGCGGACGGCACCCGCCCCAACTACATCATCCACGTCACCGACGGCTATCCCAACTGCGGCGACGGCAGCTGCGGCGGCAACGGCGGCGAGGACGCGCGGGTGGTCACCGCCGTCACCAGCCTGCGCACGCAGAAGAACGTGCTCACCTTCGTCGTGGGCTTCACCAGCGACGTCGACCCAGCGCACCTGAACGCGGTGGCCGTGGCCGGTGGAACCCCCCGGCCCGGCTGCAACCCGAGCGGCGGCGCCGCCAACCCGTGCTACTACCGCGCCAACAACGCCGCCGAGCTGGCCCAGGCGCTCGACACCATCGCGACGATCATCGGCGGCGCGTTCTCCGGCGCCGTGACCTGCGACGAGTCGTGCTACGGCCAGGGCTGCCCGGGCGAGCAGGTGTGCCTGAGCGCCACCTGCACGACCAACCCCTGCGCGGGCGTCACCTGCCAGGCCGACGAGTTCTGCCGCTCCGGCACCTGCGTCAAGGCCTGCATGACGCCGTGCCCGCCCGGCCAGAAGTGCGTGGACGGCACCTGCGTCGACGATCCGTGCGCCAGCGTCTTCTGCCAGGTGGAGCTGAACCAGGTGTGCCGCAACGGCGTCTGCGTCACCGACCCGTGCGTGGCGCGTTGGGACGGCGGCGCCAACGCCCGCTGCCGCTACGGCCAGAGCTGCCTGCCCGACGGCACCTGCGGCGACGAGCCGTGCCAGTACATCACCTGCCCCGACGGGACGGTGTGCGTCCTCGGCCAGTGCCAGTCGACCTCGGCCTTCACCCCGCCGCAGGTGGACGCGGCCGTGTCCCCGGGCGACGGCGGCGGCCGCGACGGCTCGATCACGCAGGGCGACGGCGCGGTCGGTGACGGCGGCCACCCCGCCGACGGCGGCGGCCTCGACACGGGCCAATCGGCCTGCGGCTGCCACGGCGCCGGCCAGGCCGGCGGCCTGGTCCTCGCCTTCGCGCTGATGGTGCTCGCGCTCGGCCGACGCCGGCGCGCTGGCTGACAGAGCCCCCGGCCCGGCTATCGCCCGGCCAGCGTCAGCAGCAACTCGGCCGGAGTCAGCACCGGCACCGCGCCCACGACGCGTGACGGGAAGTGCCGCCGGTTGCCGGTGACGAGCGCCGCGCCGGCCGCCGTCGCCACCTCGAGGAACGGCTGATCGTCCGGATCGGGGAGGGTGACGTTCAGCGGGGGTGCGCTCACTGCGACCCCCTGATGAGTGATCTCGTCGAGCAGTATCTCGACGGCCGTCGACGGGAAACCGAACCACGGCCGCGCCAGCACCTCACGGTACTCGCGCATGATGCGCGGATCGTGGGCCACCCGGAGCGTGCCGGTGGCGGCCAGCCGCAGGACCATAGCGGGCCGGCCAGCGGGGTTCATGAACGCCGACACGACGACGTTCGTGTCGAGGACCACGATCACCGGCGCCGCTCGGCCCGCGCGGCGCGGATCTCCGCCTCGATCCGGGCCTGGGAGACGCGGTCCAGGCCGCGGGCGATCGAGTGGCGGTGGATCCGGTCGAGAGCGCGCATGGCGCGCAGGCGCCGCAGGGCCGACACGGTGTCCTCGAACGTGTCCTCGTCCACGCCCGCCAGGATGGCCACCGGGCGGCCATTTGAGGTCAGCACCACCTCGTGCTCCGCCTTGAGCTTCTCCCACAGCTCGCGGGGCTTGAGCCTGAGATCACGGACCGTCACGAACTTCATCGTCGCACCACCTCGGACCAGGAACGACTGGACTACGTTTGTTCTACGGCCAGGATACCACGGACGGCCGGCCGTGCAAACGGCCAGCACGGCGGACAGGCAGGTCAGCCGGAGATGACGATGAGGTCGAGCTCGTGGCGGACCGCGAGCCGCACCGCGGGGAGGAGGCCGGCGAAGAAGGGAAGCTCCTGGAGCAGCTCCTTGCTCACGGCCTTGAGCGCCGCGCGCACGCGCCGGAGCTCCAGGTAGGAGAGGTGCCCGACGCGGAGCCCCGGCGTCTGGAACACCACGCCGCAGGTCTTGCGCGCGCCGAGACGGCTCTCCAGGCGGTCGAAGTCGAGGCTGACGTCGAGGGCCTCGACGTCGTCGGCCATCGCGGCGACCGGCGGGATGGGATGGTCGCCGCACAGGCGCATGGGCGCGCTCGCCCGGCGGGCCGCGTCGCCGCACAGGATCTCGAAGGCGGCGCCCAGGGCCGCGCCCGCGGCGGTCTCGCCGACCTGCGCCACCGGATCGTAGATCCAGCGGCGCAGCGCCTCGGCGACGGCCCCCGGCGTCAGGTCGCGCTCCAGCTCGAGGATGCGCGCGCCGTAGCGGCGGCCGAGCTCGCCGAGGTAGTTGGCGTCACCGGAGCCGAGCGTCTCGGCCAGCTCCTCGAGGTTGACGCCGTAGAGACGGCACTCTTCGGTCATGGCGCTCGCCCGAGCGCCTACTTCATCGTGCGGAGCGTCTCGACGGCGGCGAAGCGCCAGAGGCCCGAGTGGCAGTTGAGCACCGTCGAGGCGGCCAGGCGCTCCAGGGTGCCCCGCGCGCCGGGGTCGCCGGCCTTGAGCTGCGCCCGCCCCAGGTAGTAGAGGGCCATGGGCTGGTCCTCGTTCGCGTGGGCGAGCAGCGCAATCGCCTTCTTGGCGTCGCCGCGGAAGACGAACCCGGTTCCCTTGAGGTCGCCGAGGGTCTGCTTGATCCACTCCGCGGCCGCCGCCGCCTTGGCGAACTCCTTGAGCTTGGCCTCGGCCGCCGCGGGCTCCCCCAGCTCGAGGAGGACCAGCGCCTTGGTCACGGCGCGCTGGACCAGGACGCGCTGCTTGGTCGCCGGCGACACGCGCGGGTCCTGCACGCTCACCGCGGCCTCGTCGGCCTTGACGTAGGCGTGCCGATAGACGCCCAGGATGGCGTGGACCATCGCGCTGAACATCTGGGCCGCCGCCACGGCCTCGGGGTCGTTGTGCTGCCTCGCCCACTGCTCGTAGCGCTCGAGCGTGGCGGCCGCCTGGCCGGGCTTCTGGAGGAGGAGGTGACAGACGGTCATCATCCGGAGCGCCATGGCCTTGAGGTGGGGCTCGGTGGACTTGGCGAAGGCCAGCTCCAGCTCCTGGAGCCCCTGGGTGATGTGGGCGCCGGCGTTGGGGCCGCGCAGGCTGAGGCCGATGTTGACGAGCGTGTAGCCGAGGCCGATGCGCGAGTCGTGGAACCCCGGGTCGAGCCGCAGCGCGGTCTTGTACTCGCCCTCGGCCTCCTTGAGCCGCTTGGCGCGGAGCAGCACCTCGGCGAGGCTGTCGTGCGGGTTGGCGAGGTTCGGCGAGAGCTGGACGTACCGGGTCAGCGCGTTGAGCGCGTCCTGAAGCTTGTTCTGGCGGATCAGCGTGTACCCGAGCATGTTCCAGCCGGCGCGACAGCCGGGCCACAGGGTGACGGCCTTCTCGTAGTCGATGCGGGCCTTCTCCGTCGTGGGCGGGGTGTCGAGGAAGAGGTACGCACTCCCGCGGGCCACGTAGAACCAGGGCTCGTTCGGATTGGCCTTGACGAGCGCCTCGTTCTGCTTGAGCGCGAGCGCCGGCTTGCCGGCGTAGTGGAGCTGGGCGATCTGGAGCCAGACCTTCTCCCAAGGCAGCAGCTTCTGGGTCTTGGCGAAGCTCGTCGCCGCGTCCAGGTGCTGCTTCTTGTCCTCGGGCTTCTTGGCGAGCTCGGACTGCAGCACGTGGGCGATCACCATGTCGGGCTGGAGGCGGATGGCCTCGTTGAGGTGGCGCCGGGCGACGTCCGGGAGACTGTCGAAGTGGGCGGCGACCGCCTGCCACACGTGCTGGGCGGCGGCCGGGTTGCCGGTGAGGGCGGCGTGCTGGAAGGCGGGCGCAGCCGGGACGGCCACGACGCGGGGGGGCGGCGGCACGGGCCGGGGCTGGGCGCTGGCGGTCCCCCAGGCGAGCGCGGCGACGACAGCGACGAGAACGCGAGCGTTCATTGGCGATCCCCTTTCCTTGAGTGCGGGCGGCATGGTAGAACGCCGTCCGGCGGTGATCAAGCCGGAATACCGGCGGTCGGGTCGCCGTTGTGTCGAGTGCCGCCGGGACGCCACCGGCGTATCATCATCAGGCGCGGGTCAGGATTG
>JACRCY010000644.1 GCA_016218785.1 Deltaproteobacteria bacterium | reverse complement strand
GGAGCTCGATTGCGAGGCGTGCCGCTACTGCCACGAGTGGGCCGAGCGCGCGGTGCGCATCGACCCCGCGT
Source organism: Deltaproteobacteria bacterium (assembly GCA_016218785.1). Lineage (GTDB taxonomy): Bacteria > Myxococcota_A > Polyangia > JACRCY01 > JACRCY01 > JACRCY01. The sequence goes on along the minus strand of JACRCY010000644.1, from coordinate 6,105 downwards.
GGCGCGCCCGCATGAAGCCGATCTACGACGATCTCATCGGCGAGATCGACTCCGGCAGCTTCTGGGACTCCCACCTGAAGACGCTCGGCGAGATGACGCGGCGGCTGGTGACGTAGTGCCGGCGCGGACCGCGACCAGGGGGGTCGCGGACGCGCTCCCGACCGCGCTCGCGCGCGGCGTGGCGCGCCTGGTTGCGCTGCAGGGGCCCGACGGCTCCTGGCGGGGCGACTACGGCGGCCCCATGTTCCTGCTGCCGATGTACGTGGCGGCGTGCCACGTGGCCGGCCGCGCCATCCCGGAGCCCCGCCGCGAGGGCATGGTCCGCTACCTGCGTCACGCGGTCGGCCCCGACGGCGGCGTGGGGCTGCACATCGAGGCCGGGGGCTGCGTCTTCACCACGGCGCTCGCGTACGTGGCCCTGCGGCTCCTCGGCGTGGCCGCGGACGACGGCGACCTCGCGCGCCTGCGGCGCTGGCTGCACGACCACGGCAGCCCCTTGGGCGCCGCGCCCTGGGGCAAGCTCGTCCTCGCGGTGCTCGACCTCTACGGCTACGAGGGCCTCCAGCCGATCCTCCCCGAGCTGTGGCTGCTGCCGACCGCGGTCCCCTTCCACCCCAGCCGCCTGTGGTGCCACTGCCGGCAGGTCTACCTCCCCATGGCGTGGCTGTACGGGGCGCGCGCCCGGCGCCCCGCGGACGAGCTGACCCACGCCCTGCGGCGCGAGCTCTACGACCGCCCCTGGGACGAGATCCGGTTTCGGGATCACCGCGGCACCCTCGCCGCCACCGATCGCCAGCTGCCGACGTCGCCGGTCCTCGACGCCGCGAACGCCGTCATGGCGGCCTACGAGCGCATCTGCCCCACGCGCCTGCGGCGGCGGGCGCTCGCCGCGCTGCTCGAGCACATCGACTACGAGGACCGCGTCACCAGCTTCATCCGCATCGGGCCGGTGAACGCCGCGCTCAACACGATGGTCCACAGCTTCCGCGATCCGGGCGGCGAGGCCGAGCGCCGGAGCTTCGCCGCGCTCGACGGGTACCTGTTCGAAGGCGACGCGGGCGTGGTCATGAACGGCTACAACTCGACCGCGCTCTGGGACACGGCGTTCGCGGTGCAGGCGATCGTGGCCGCCGGCGCGCTCGTGCCGTACCGCGCCGCCCTGCTCCGCGCGCACGAGTACATCCGGGAGAACCAGGTCGTCGAGGACCCGCCGGAGCACCGGCGCTTCTTCCGCGACCCGGCGCGGGGTGGGTGGCCCTTCTCGGACCGCGCTCACGGCTGGCCCATCAGCGACTGCACGGCCGAGGGCCTCAAGGCGGCGCTGCTCCTGGAGCGGGAGGCGCCGGACCCCGTGCCGCCGGACCTGCTCCAGGCGGCGGCCCGCCTCATCCTCGGCTGGCAGGACCCGTCGGGCGGTTGGGCCACGTACGAGCGGTGTCGCGGCGGCGCGTGGCTGGAGCGCCTCAACCCGTCCGGCCTCTTCAGCGACATCATGGTGGACTACCCGTGCGTCGAGTGCACCAGCGCCTGCCTCCAGGGGCTGGCCGCGGTGCAGCGACGGTTCCCCGGGCGGCTCGAGGGGCCCATCGCGAGGGCCACGGCCGCCGGCGAGCGCTTCCTGCGGGGCGCGCAACGGCCCGACGGCAGCTGGGAGGGCTCGTGGGGCGTGTGCTTCACCTACGGCACGTGGTTCGGCGTCAGCGGCCTGCGCGCCGCGAGCGCCGCGGCCGGCGACGCCGCGCTGCGGCGCGCGTGCGAGTTCCTGACGTCGACCCAGCGCGACGACGGCGGCTGGGGCGAGCACTTCAGCAGCTGCACCGAGCGGCGCTACGTACCCGACGACGACGGGCACGCGGTGAACACGGCCTGGGCGCTCCTGGCGCTCGTACGGGCCGGCGCCGGCGACAGCGAGGCGGCCCGCCGGGCGGCCGCGTTCCTGCTCGAACGGCAGCAGGACGACGGCGAGTGGCCGCGGGAGCCGCTCTGCGGCGTCTTCAACAAGACCACGCTCATCAACTACGACAACTACCGCCGCTACTTCCCCGTCTGGGCGCTGGCCGAGCTCGCGCAGGTCACGGCCGGCTTCGCGACCTGATCCGCCATCCCGGCGCGGGCGAGCGGGCCGAGCGCCGGCCGGCCCCTACTCCTCGGCGGGCGTCTCGGGGACGCCCGCGTCTTCCCACAGCGGGGTCAGATCCAACTCGACGGCGTCGAAGGGCTCGGCCCGCACCGGGCCCGGCCGCGCGTGGCTCGAGACGAGCAGCCAGCCCTGCGCTTCGAGGCGGTAGACCTCGAGGGTCGCCGGGTCAGGGTCGAGGAGCCACAGGTGCCCGACCTTCGCGCGCGCATAGAGGGGCATCTTCACGGTGCGGTCCTCCGCCTCCGTCGAGCACGACAGCACCTCGCAGATCCAGTCCGGCATGACCGGGATGGGCCCGCGGCGCGGGATGCCCACCCAGCGCTCGCGCCGCCAGCCCGCCAGGTCCGGCTCGCGGACGTCCTCACCGAAGCGAATGTAGGGTTCGTCGAGGATGACCCAGCCGCCGGGACCACCCACGCCCAGGCGGAAAGGCCCCCCGAGGAGCACCCCGAGGATCGATGACGCCGACGCATGGGGCATGGCTGGTCGCGGCTTCATCACGAGCTCGCCGTGGATGACTTCGCCGATCATCCCCGCGGGGACCCGCTCCAGATCCTCCCAGGTCGCCGGGCGGCCCAGGTGCATGACGGTGCGGCCGTCGTGCCGGTGCGTCACCATGCTCACAGGATACGTCACCCGACGAATGGCGGCAACGCTCGTTGGTCCGGGCGCGCGCACGGCCGCGCCCCACACTGCCTCCCGCGGTCAGCGGAGGCTGTCCGACCGCCCCCGGGGCACCACCAGCGGTCAAGAAGAGCGGCCTTCCCGCCCGCCGGACCCCGCAAGTGGTCGCCGGGTGGGCGGTCCGATCCCCCCAGAAGCCGTACCATCGGTCAGAAGGAGCTATCGGACCCCCCCAGGAATCCGCACCATCGGTCAGAAGGAGCGGTCGGACCCCCCCCAAGATCCGTACCAGCGGTCAAGAGGAGGCTGTCGGACTGCCTCCCCTGACCGGCGGCCTGGGGCGTGAGGCTGTCGGACCGCCAGGCGGGGGCCGGGGCCCCCGACCGGGCGGCAGCTTCTACCGGCCGCTCCGGTAGTCGAAGAGGGAGGGCGCGATGGCGTCGGCGTCGCCTTCGTTCCACCGCAGGTAGGCGACGGCCCGCTGGAAGGTGTCGCAGGCGTTGACCAGCAGCGTGAAGGCGCGATCGCGGCGGTCCACGCTCTCCTTGGGCTTCTCCGTGCGGGCCTGCTTCAGGCCGAGCGCGGCGAGGAGCTGGGCGCCGACCTCCGGCAGCGGCAGCCGGGCGGGCGGGGAAGGGTTCTCGGGCATCGCGGGCCCCCTCTCGAACAGCGGAACCTTACGGCCGGCCCTGGCCGGGGGTCAAGTAGAAAGGGCCTGACGGCGGTGGACGGCGACCACCTGCGACTACCGGCGCCCTCCGCCCACCGCGCACGTCGAGCTCGACGCGGCGGGCGCGCGGGCGCGCAGGAAGACCTTGACCACTTCGCCGAGGACGAGATCCGCGGACTCCTTGGTCACCTCGGTGCCGGTGCGGCCCATGGCGATGCCGATGTGGGCCGACTTGACCGCCGGGGCGTCGTTGACGCCGTCGCCGGTCATGGCGCAGACGAAGCCGCGCGACTTGAGGGCGTCGACGATGCGCAGCTTGTGCGCGGCGGTGGCGCGGGCCACCACGCGGACGCGCTGAATGACGGCCTCCAGGCGCTGCTGATCGAGGCCGTCGAGCTCGGCGCCCGTGATGGCCAGGTCCCCCTCGGTCCACAGGCCGACCTCGCGGGCGACGGCACGGGCCGTGGCCGGGTGGTCGCCGGTGATCATCACGCTGCGGATGCCGGCACGGGTCGCCTCGGCGACCGCCGTCTTGACCTCGGGGCGGGGCGGGTCGACGATGCCCACGAGCCCGACGAACGAGAGCTCCTGCTCCCAGGCGGCGAGGTCGCTGCCCGCGGGGGGCGTACGGCGGACGGCGAGGGCGAGGACGCGCATCGCTTCCTCACCCCACGCGGCGGCGACGGCGCCGACGCGCTGGCGGTCCGCTTCGGTCAGCGGCCGGGACACGCCCCGCTCCTCGATGTGGGTCGAGCGGCCGATGACGACCTCGGGCGCGCCGCGCGAGAAGGCCAGCGGCCGCCCCTCCTCCGCGACGATGACCGTCGCGAGGCGCCGCGCCGAGGAGAAGGCGACCTCCCCGGTCACCGTGGGCTGGTGGGCGTGCCCCTTGGCTCTCCACCCGAGGACGATGAGGGCGGCGTCGGTCGGGTCGCCGCTCGCCTCCAGCTGGCCGGCCTCCTCTGCGCGGGGCGTGACGCGCGCGCCGGACGCGTGGCTGGCGGCGTGGCAGAGGAGGTCGAGATCGGCGCGGTCGCCGGCCGCGCCGCTCGGGGTGATCGCCCCGCCGGTCTCGCGGCTCTCGCCGCCGACCTCGTAGGTCGCGCCGCCGGCCCAGATGCGGCGGACGGTCATGGCGTTCTGCGTCAGGGTACCGGTCTTGTCGGTGCAGACGACCTGCACGGAGCCGAGGGTCTCGACCGCGGGGAGCTTGCGCACGAGCGCCTTGCGGCGCGCCATGCGCTGCGTGCCGAGAGCGAGGACGATGGTGGTGATCGCCGGCAGCCCCTCGGGGATTGCGGCGACCGCGAGCGAGACCGCGACCAGGAACATCTCGCGCGGGCGCTGGCCGGCGGCGAGCCAGCCGGCGAGGAAGACGATCGCGGAGATCACGATGCAGCCGATGACGATGTCCTTGCCGAAGCGCGCGAGCTGCCTCTGCAGCGGCGTCTGCTCGTCTTCGACCGTGGCGAGCATGCCGGCGATGGAGCCGAGCTCGGTGTGCATGCCCGTGCTGACCACCACGGCGCGGGCGCGGCCGCGCGTGACGCGCGTGCCCATGGCGGGACGACGCCGGCGACGTAGGCCGGCATCACCTGGCTCAGGGTCACGGCCCGCAGGGGCGGGGCGGGGTCCGGCGGCTGGTGGGGCTCGATCGCCATCAGTGGGCCGCGGTCACGGCCAGGAGCGCGAGCCCGATGTAGGCCGAGGCTTCGACTACGCCCGCGCCCACGTTGCGATCGACCGCAATCTCGCGGTCGAGGCCCTTGAAGCCGAGGAGGAGCCCGTTCACCACGAGCGCGCGGACTGGCCAGAGCAGCAGCAGCGGCAGGGAGTAGATGAGGACTCCTCCGAGGGACGTCGTCCAGCCGGCGAAGCTCCCGGCCACGGCCCGGTTCAGCACGATCCCGATGGCGACGAGGGCGCCGGCGAATCCCACGGCCGCCGCGGTGTTGCGGGCCTGCGCGATCTCGTCGTGCAGCTTGAAGCGCGTCATGAGCTTGAAGAGTTGCGCCGTGAGCGCCAGCAGGACTTGACCGACGAGCTGGAACACGAGCAGGGTCACCCAGGCCATGGGGCCGGCCCCCTCGCCGCGGACCGCGCCGGCGAAGATGAGCCCGGTGGCGACGAAGCTGGCGAGCAGGACAAGCGCGCTCCCCACGTTGCGGTTCTCGACGATGTCGCGCCGCAGCTTGACGCCCCCGACGAGCGGCGCCCCGAAGACCGAGAGGAACAGAAGCACCACGCCCGCCAGGCCGAAGGCGCCGAACCCGAGCGCGTCCTTGAGCAGCCCCTGCGAGGGCGAGCCCATGACGCCGGTGAGCGCAATGAACACGCCCAGGAAGTAGCCCGACACCGTGATGGCGGCGGCCGGGTTGTCATGGGTGGTCAGCTCCTGGTCCACGTTGCGCCTGAGGACCAGGCCCCACAGGAGCTTGGCGACGAAGAGCAGCACGAGTGATTCGACGAGCAGGACGGACACGAGCAGGGCACGTTCCATGACAGCCTCCTTCGAGCCTTCGGGCGCTGCGGCGGCAGGTGGGCGGTGGGCTCACCGCCGGAAGACGCCGAACACCCGGTCGAGCGTCGACCGCTCCAGCTTCGCCACCGCCTCCAGCTCGCCGGGGTCCAGCCACACCCCCTCGCAGCCGGTGCACTTGTCCACCTTGAT
>JACRCY010000643.1 GCA_016218785.1 Deltaproteobacteria bacterium | reverse complement strand
CTGGCCGCGGCCGAGCCGGTCAACGTGGAGCTACCCGGCCTCGCGGAGGACGACGAGGGGGGGGGCGAGGGGGCCGGGGAGCGCGAGCCCCACGGGCGCGCGGCGCTGCTCCGGCCCGCCCGCGGCGAGCGCTCGCCCGTCCGCCACGATCCGCTGCAGGCCTACATCCAGGAGATCCGCCAGTACCCGCTGCTCACCCGCGAAGAAGAGCATCTCCTGGCCGTGCGCTACACCAAGCGTGGCGACCTGGAGGCGGCCCGCGACCTGGTGACCGCCAACCTCCGGCTGGTGGTCAAGATCGCCCACGAGTACCAGCGCGCCTACCGCAACCTCCTCGACCTCATCCAGGAGGGGAACATCGGCCTGATGCAGGCGGTGAAGAAGTACGATCCGTACCGCGGGGTGAAGTTCAGCTCCTACGCGGCGTGGTGGATCCGGGCCTATGTCCTCAAGTTCATCCTCAACAACTGGCGCCTGGTGAAGATCGGCACCACCCAGGCGCAGCGCAAGCTCTTCTTCAACCTGCGCAAGGAGAAGGAGCGCCTCGAGGTCCTCGGCTTCGAGGTGGAGCCGAAGCTCCTGGCCGAGCGGCTCGAGGTCACCGAGCAGGAGGTGCGCGAGATGGAGCAGCGCCTCGGCTCGCCGGAGGTGTCGCTCGACGCGCCGCTCAAGTCGGACGAGTCCGAGGGGCGCACCTTCATGGACGTCATGCCGGGCGCCGAGCGCACCCGCCCCGACGCGCAGGTCGAGGGGACCGAGTTCAGCGCGCTCCTGCGCCAGAAGCTCGAGGCCTTCGCCGTGACGCTCGAGGGGCGCGAGGCCACCATCTTCCGCGAGCGCCTGCTCAGTGATCCGCCGCTCACGCTGCAGGAGATCGGCGAGCGCTACGGCATCTCGCGCGAGCGGGCGCGGCAGCTGGAGAAGCGCCTGCTCGAGCGTGTGCGCGCCTACCTCAAGCGCGAGCTGGGGGACACCGTGGACATCATGCTGGGCCGCGAGGACTGACGTGGCCAAGGACCCGGGCACCCTCTACCTCGTCGCCACGCCCATCGGCAACCTCGAGGACCTGAGCCACCGCGCGGTCCGCATCCTCGGCGAGGTCGACCTGATCGCGGCCGAGGACACCCGGGCCGCGCAGGTGCTGCTCCGGCGCTACTCCCTGCGGCGGCCGCTGCTCTCGTACTTCGAGGGCAACGAGGCGGAGCGCGCCGCGGCGCTGCTCGGGCGGCTCCAGGGCGGCGCGCGGGTGGCGCTCATCGCGCAGGCCGGCACCCCGGGGATCTCCGATCCGGGCTACCGCCTCACCGAGCTGTGCCGCCGCGCCGGGGTCCGCATCGAGGTGCTGCCGGGCGCGAGCGCGGTGCTCACCGCCCTCGTGGCCGCGGGCCTCCCCACCGACCGCTTCCTGTTCCTCGGCTTCCCCCCCCGCACCGCGGAGAAGCGCCGCCTCGCGTTCGCGCGGGTGCGCACCCTCGACGCCACGCTCGTGATCTACGAGGCGCCGGGCCGCGTCCCCGACACGCTCGTCGACCTGCTCACGGTCCTCGGCGAACGCGAGGCCGCGGTCTGCCGCGAGCTCACCAAGGTCCACGAGGAGGTCGTCCGCGGCAAGCTCTCCGAGCTGGCCGCGATGTACGGGCGCACCCCGGCCCGCGGCGAGGTGACCCTGGTGGTCGACGGGGCGCCGCGGGGCCAGAGCCTCGACGAGAGCATCGATGTCGGCGCGGAGGTGCGGCGCGAGGTCGCGGCGGGCCGCAGTCCGCGCGAGATCGCGGCCGAGCTGTCGCTCCGGACCGGCAAGCCGCGCCGGCTCATCTACCAGCTGGCGGTGAGTGTGCGCCGGGAGCCCCCGTCACGGTAGAATGCGGGGCATTCGCCCCCGGCCCCTCGCCCTCACCGCCCTCGCCGCGCTCGCTGCCTGCTCGTCGACGCTGGTCTACGACGCGGTGGCCCTCGCCTACGGACACCAGGAGACCGGGAGCATCGTCTGGCCGACCATGCAGGAGGCGCTCGCGCTCGCCGGTCTCGACGGGATCCGGCCCTACCCGGTGCACGACAACCTCGCCTCGGAGACCGGCGTGCCGTACACCGGGGTCGTGGTGCAGTACGAGGGGGACGGGCTCTACGACCCGCACGCGCTCTACTCGCAGATCCCCGCGGTCAAGCACCAGTACGGCTGCTTCTGGCGCTCGCTGCGCGAGACCGGCACCGCGACGGTCTACGCCCCCGCCGACGCGGACGCGGCGTGCGAATGAGGCTAGAGGCTAAAACACCGCTTCGCCCTGCAGCAGCACCGTGTAGATCGTGGTCTCGTCCACGAGGTAGCGGCGGCCGACGAAGTCGATGAGGGGGCGGTGGATCGGGTTCACCTCGGCGGCGGCCTGCGCGCCCTGCTGCTCGACCTTGCCGCTGCCATCGAGGTCCTTGCCCGCATCGGCGAAGGTGATGAGGTGCTTCTGGGCGCCCTGGACGCCGAAGAAGCCCCGGAACTTCAGGTAGCGGCCGGCCCGCACCACCAGCCCCAGCTGCGCGCCGTACGTGAAGTAGTTCTCGATGTCGGTGATCCCGGGGTAGAGGTTCGGCTTCATGAGCGGCTCGTTGCTCGCGCCCGACGGCTGCGCCTGCGGCGCCAGCGCCGGCGAGCCGGCCAGCAGCTCCCAGATCTCGCTGTAGCCCCGACCCTGGAAGTGCGCCTCCACGATGCCGCGCAGGTCGATCGAGATCTTCTGGTACCCCTTGCGGTTCTCCCACGGGATCAGCTCGAAGCCGAACTGGGTCCCGGCGTGCTGCTGCGGCTTCCACCCCTTCTGCCCGGCGCCGTAGTTCTTGAAGCCGGAGGCGTCGCGCACCACCATCGGGTAGATCCAGTAGTAGGTGGCGTACGGCTCCACCAGCGACCAGCGCTTGGAGATCGTGGTGCCGAGCTTGACGTAGTGGACGCCGCTGGTGACCGAGTTGCTCCCGAGGTACTTGCCGGAGGCGTCATAGGCGGTGCGGTCGAAGCGCATCGGCACGCCCAGGGAGAGCTGGAACTCGGCCGACATCACCCAGGTCGGCTTGGTGTCGTCCTTGCGCTGCGCCAGGAGCGCCCAGTCGATACCGAGGTTGAGCGACTCCAGCCCGGCGCGCTTCACGCCGCGGAACACCGTCGGGTCGCCCCCCTGGAACATCGCGCCGGCGTTCCGGGCGTCGAAGCCGTGCGCCGAGTCGACCGTGCCGAACGAGCCGGGCACGATGCCGTCGCGGATGGTGGCGGAGTTGAGCTCGTTGACGCAGCTCGGCGGATTGCTCGGGCCGGCCAGCGGGTCCTGGGGCCAGACGCAGCTCCCGCCCAGATCCTGATCGAAGCCGAGCGAGCGCTGATCGGCGAGCACGATCGGGGCCTCGATGTGGAACGACAGGTCCCACAGGAACCCGATCTCGCCCCGCAGCCGGAGGGTGTGCCGGTCCTGCTTGTAGCGGAGGTCCTTGAAGGTGCCGACCCCGTTGGTGGTGCTGTTCAGCTCCCACTCGCGCTTGATGGCGGCGCGCCGGGCCATGAACTCGTAGCTGACCGAGAGGAAGGCCTCGACCGGCTTGTCCTCCTCCAGCGCCGTCGCCACGCGCGTGATCTCGCCGCCGAGCCACGGGAGCTTCGTCGCGGCGGGCCGCTCGCCCTCCGCGGCCTTCTCCTCCGCACGCGCCGGCGCAGCCCACGGCATGAGGCTCAGGAGGGCGAGCGCCAGGAACGGCAGGGCGCAGCGGGGCGACGACCGGTACGGCGTGCGCATGGCTCCCGAAGCCTATCAGCGCCGGAGAAGCAGTGTCAAGCGCACCGCAGGCGTGGTAGATTGGCGCTCGCACCACTCTTCGGCTCGGGAGGTCAAGCATGGGACGTGACCTTCGGCAGCGACAGCGCCGGG
>JACRCY010000653.1 GCA_016218785.1 Deltaproteobacteria bacterium | reverse complement strand
CGCGCTGGCGCGCTCCCTGGGCGCGCGCGTCGTGGGCCTGGGCGCGCTCACGGCCGTGGCCGCCAGGGCCGGCACGCTCCTCGCGGACGAGGGCGTGCCCGTGACCACCGGCAACAGCCTGACCGTCCACGCGGCCACCGAGGCGCTCCTCCTCGCGGCCGGCAAGATGGGCCTCGACTTCGCGCGCGAGGAGGCGGCCGTCGTCGGCGCGCCCGGCGCCATCGGCCGCATCATGTCCCACCTGCTCGCGCGGCGGGTCAGGCGCCTCACCCTCGTCGGCAACCCGAGGGGCCCCGATTCGATGGGCCGCCTGCGCGAGCTGGCCGACGAGATCTCGAGCGAGTCGGGCCGCTCCAGCGACCTGCGGCTCACCACGTCGGTGGCCGACGTCCTGCCGACGTGCCGGCTGGTGGTCTCGGCCACGAGCGACCCCGGGACCGTCATCGACGCGGCCTGGATCGCCTCGGGCGCGGTGGTGTGCGACGTGGCGCGGCCCCCCGACGTCTCCCTGGAGGTGCGCCGCCGCCGCGACGACGTCCTCGTCATCGACGGCGGCGTCATGGCGCTCCCGGAGCCGATCACCATGGGCTTCGGCTTCGGCCACGAGCGCGGCCTGGCGTTCGCCTGCATGTCGGAGACCATGGTGCTGGCCCTCGAGCGGCGCTACGAGCCCTACAGCCTCGGCCGCCGGATCGACCTCGCGAGGGTGCGCGAGATCGCGACGCTCGCGGAGCAGCACGGCTTCCGCACCGCCGCCCTGCGCAGCTTCGGCCGCCCCGTGCTCGACTCAGAGGTAGCGGCCATCAAGGCGCGCGCCCACCGCTGACGCCCGCGCAGGCAACGGCGTGCAGGCCACAGGCCGAGGCCCACGGCCTCCAGCCTGCTACTCCTTGCAGAACCGGCGGAGCGCGGCCACGCGCTTCAGCTGGAACTGACCATCCTCGTCGTGGGGCGCGGCCGTCACCTTGGCGCAGTAGGCGTCCACCGCCGGGCCCACGTCGGGGCGGTGCTGGAACATCAACATGTGCAGCTCGTCGATGGCCTGGCCCGGGAGCACCATGCCGAGCGCGGTGCCGACCTCGAAGACCCACCTGAACCAGTGGTCCTTACCGGTCTCGCGCGCCAGGCGGAGCGCCCGCTGCATGGCCGGCTCCATCTGCGACGCGTCGGGCCGGTGGCCGCGGGCGATGCGGGCCTGGATGTCGCGCAGCGAGCCGCCCAGGATGCGCTCGGCCTCGTCGACCCGGCCCATGGCCAGCGCCTTGTCGCCGACCGCCGTGAGGACGGCGATGGCGCCCTGGCTGGCGGTCGCCTTCACGTCGGTGATGGTCGTGGGGCGCGCGCCCGTGAGGGGTCGGCCGCACTTGGGGCAGGGGTTGATCCCGGTCGGGATGGCGTGGCCGCACTGCGGGCACAGGTTCAGCTCGAGGTTTCCGGTGCTCGAGCTCCCGGCCGCGGCGGCGCCGGGCGCGAGCACGGTGAACTCCTCGTGGCCGATGCCGATCTTGTCGCCGACCTTGAGGGCGAAGGAGCCCTTCACCTTCTGGCCGTTGACGGTCACGCCGTTGCGGCTGCCGAGGTCGGCGAGCACCACCTCGTTCCGGCCCACCTCGAGCTTGGCGTGTCGCCGCGACACCATGGCGTCGTCGAGCCGGATGAAGCACTCGAGGGCGCGCCCGATGATCACCTCCCCCGGGGGCAGGTCGATCTCGGTGCTATGGAACTTCAGCCTGAAGCGCGGCATGGCCTCTCAGGTGGCTCCCGCGGTCCCCGTCTCTACTTCCCCCAATGCTTCCACAGATCGACGACCCAGTGCCAGAAAAAGAGCGTGCCCGCGAGGAACCACGCCGACCCGCCGAGGTAGGGGTGGTGGCCGAGCACCAGCGCGGTCCCGCTCAGGAGCAGCCCCACCACGATGAGCGCGGTGAAGATGCGCCGCCCGAGCCGGTCCATGGCGGCCGGTCGCGAGGGATCGGGCGCCTTGATGCTCAGGCTGCCGTGGCGCAGGTCCTCCAGGATGTCCTGGAGCTGGTAGGGCAGGCTCGACGCGGTCGTGGAGAAGCGCGTCAGGCTCTTGATGACGTTCTCGGAGAGGCGCTGCGGGCTGAAGCGCTCCTGCACGATCTGCGTGAAGAACGGGCGGCACTCCGACACCACGTCGAGGTCGGGGTAGAGCTCCTTGCCGATGCCCTCGATGGTCATGAGCGACTTGCCCATCATCAGGAACTCCGGGGGGATCTCGATATCGAACTTGATGGCCCCCTGGACCAGGTCGCGGATGAGCGCCGCCAGCTCGATCTCCTTGAGCGGCTTGTGCAGGTAGCGATCGCAGATGCGCTGCACCTCCGCCTGGAAGGCGGAGCGGTCGACGCGCGAGCGGGGCCGGCCGATGGCGAGGAGGCAGTCGGTCAGCGACTCGGCGTCCTCGCGCACCAGCGCGACCATCAGGTCGACGATCCTCTCCCGCATCTCCGGCGAGAGCCGGCCGACCAGGCCCAGGTCGAGGAGCACGATGACGGGGTGGTCGGGCGGCTCGCCGACGATGAAGATGTTGCCCGGGTGCGGGTCGGCGTGGAAGAACCCGTCGACGTAGATCTGCTTGAGGATCAGGTTGACGGCGGTCTTGGCGATGCGCTCCCCCGAGAAGCCGACCTTGACCGCGTCGTAGACCTTCTTCCCGTCGATGAACTCGAGGGTGAGGACGCGCTTCCCCGAGGCGTGCCGGTAGACCCGGGGGAACTTGATGCTCTCGACCCCCTCGTAGTTCCGGGTGAAGCGCTCGGCGTTCTCGGCCTCGTTGGTGAAGTCCAGCTCGGCGGTGATGGCGCGGTCGAACTCGGCCACGAGGCCGGTCGGGGAGTAGATCCTGCTCTCCGGGATGGCCTTCTCGATGAGGCGCGCCAGCAGGTAGAGCAGGTCCAGGTCCCGCTCGACGACGTTCTTGATCTTCGGGCGCTGGACCTTGACCGCCACCCTGACGTCGGTCTCCGCGGGAGCGTTCACCCCCGCCGCGCCCTTCGCCGGCGGCACCGCCCGCAGGCGCGCGCGGTAGACCTGCGCCACCGAGGCGCTCGCGATGGGCTGCGGGTCGAACTCGGAGAAGATCTCGTCGAGCGAGCCCCCCACCGCCTGCTCGATGTCGAGCTTGACCTCCTCGAAGGGGACGGGCGGGACCTCGTCCTGCAGCTTCTTCAGCTCGCGGACCACGTCCTCGGGGATGATGTCGGGCCGGGTCGAGATGATCTGCCCCAGCTTCACGAAGGAGGGGCCGAGATCCTGGAGCGCCAGCCGGAGCCGCTCGCCGAAGCTGATGCGCTTCCTGTCCGGCTCGACCTCGGTGGCGGCGTCCTTGGGCTCGCCGCCGCCGAGCCCCAACCGCTGGACGAGGTCCCCGAAGCCGTGGCGCAGCAGCACGACCGTGATCTGCCGCAGCCGCTCCATGTCACGCACGGTGTTCAGGATCGAGGCCATGGCCGACCCGCGGACTATACCGGGCCCGGGCCCGTCGCGTCAAAGCGTCGTCACGCCTCGCCCTTGACGGCGTCGACCGCAAGCGAATACAGTAATGAACCGCTGGGGGCTGGGATAGTGCCGAGGTGTGCTTCATGTGGTGCGGTCTCACCCGACGACGCGCGTCAATGCGCGCGCTGCGGGGCGACGATCGCACCCTCTGGCGTCTTCGACGTCCGCCCCCTGATCGGCGTCACCGTCGGCGGCAAGTTCGTGCTGCGCGAGTTCATCGGCGCCGGGGCCATGGGGACGGTCTACCGCGCCGACCAGATCACCCTCGGCCGCACCGTCGCGGTCAAGATCCTCAACGCCAACCTCGCGCGTGACGACATCATGGTGAAGCGCTTCCACCAGGAGGCGCGCGCCGCGAGCCGGCTGAACCACCCGAACACCACCTCCATCATCGACTGCGGCCAGACGGGCGAAGGGCTCCTCTCCCTCGTCAGGGAGTTCGTGCGTGGCCGCACCATGACCGAGGTGATCCGGCAGGACTTCCCGCTGCCCCAGGCGCGGCTCGTGGACATCGGCTGCCAGGTGCTGGCCGGGCTCCACGAGGCGCACTCGCAGGGGGTCATCCACCAGGACATCAAGCCGGACAACATCCTCGTCGAGCGCCTGCGCACCGGGGGCGATCTCGTGAAGATCGCCGACTTCGGCATCGCCCGCCTGCGCGAGGAGGAGCCGCAGAGGAAGGACGGGGCGCCGGTCATCTGCGGCACGCCCGAGTACATGGCGCCGGAGCAGATCCGGGGCCAGCCGGTCGACGCGCGCAGCGACGTCTACTCGGCGGGGGTGCTGCTGTACGAGATCGTCACCGGGGAGCGCCCGTTCAGCGGGGGCCAGAACGAGATCCTGCGGGCCCACCTCACGGAGGCGCCCAAGCCGCCCTCGGCGCGCCGCCGCGAGATCGCCGTCTCGCCGCACCTCGAGGCGGCGGTCATGCGGTCCCTGGCCAAGGACCCCGCGGAGCGCTACGAGTCGGCCGCCGAGTTCCGCGCCGAGCTCGAGGCCTCCGTCAGCACCGTCCGGCAGGTGGGGACCGCGTGCCCTTCGTGCTCGACGGCGCTGCCCGCCGGCTCGATCTTCTGCTCGCGGTGCGGCGTGCGCCTCGGCGACGCCCGCGCCGCCACCGCCGCGGCCATCGACCCGCGCGGCCTCACGGTGCCGCGGGTGGGCGTCTCGGCGTCCCAGCCCACGGCTCAGGTCCTGCCGGACTCGCGCTTCCCGCTGCCGTTCGTCGGGCGGGGCACCGAGCTGGCGCTCATCGAGCGCATGCTCGCCAGCCGCGAGCGTGCCCGCGCCATGGTGGTGCTGGGCCCGCCCGGCATCGGCAAGTCCCGTCTCTGCGCGGAGGCGGCGGAGCACGCCGCCAAGGGCGGCTTCCGGGTGCTGACGCTGCTGCCCGATCCCACGGGCCTGGCCGCGCCCTGGTATCCGATCCGGGCCGCAGTCTCGGCGTTGCTGGAGCTGCCGGCCGACGTGAGCCGGGTGGCGCTCCAGTCGGCCTGCCAGGCCAACGGGCTCGATCTCGCCAACCTCCCGGGGCTCTGCGAGTTGCTTGCGCTGGCGGCGCCGGTCACCGGCCTCGAGCTCGCCGTGCGGAGGAGGGAGTGCGCGGCATCCGCCCTGCACGTGCTGCGGGGCGCCCCCGGCCGACCCGCCACGCTCCTGGTCTTCGAGGACGTGGACCGGTGCGACCGGCCCTCGTTCGACCTGTTGCAGCGGCTGGTCGACTACCCGGGCGAGCGGCCCGTGCACCTGCTGCTCACCGCCGCGGCGGGGGGCTCGCTCGAATTGCTGCAGGGGGCCGAGATCCTGACCCTCGAGGGGCTCGACCCCGACGCCGCGCACGAGGCGGTGCGCCGGGTCCTCGGCACGTCGCCGGGCGCCGCGGATCTCTCCGCGCGGCTTCACCGCGACACGGCGGGCGCGCCGCTCCACATCGAGCAGGCCCTGCGCTACGCGCTGGAGGCGGGGGGCGCCGCCGAGGGGAGCGGGCTCGCAGACGTCATCGACGGCCGCATCGAGGGGCTGCCGCCGGCGGCCCGCCACGCGCTGCAGGCCGCCTCGGCCTTCGGCATGGAGTCGCCCGTGTCGCTGATCGCGGGGTTGTTGCGGGCGGACGAGGACGCCCAGGCGGCCCTGGGCACGCTCGTGACGCGAGGCCTGCTGCAGCCGCGGGACGAGCGGGTGGTCTTCGTGCACCCGTTGCTCCAGGAGGTCGTCTACGCCGGCATCCCGGTGGACGCGCGCCGCGAGTTCCACGCCCGCATCCTGGACGCCCTGAGCGAGCGCGGCGCGCCCGCCAGCGTCACCGGCTACCACGGCTACGCCGCGGGCGGCGGGGAGCTCGTGCTCGCTAACCAGGAGCGGGCGGGGCTCGCCGCGCAGCAGGCCTTCGACGACGCGGGTGCCATGATGCATTTCCAGCGCGCCTGGGAGCTGGCGCGGTGGATGGTCCTGCGCGGCGAGGAGGACGCCGAGCCCGCCATGGCGCGCCTCGGCCTGGTGCTCGGCGAAGCCATGCGCTTCGCCGGCGATCTGGTGGGCGCCGAGGGCGTGCTGCGGGAGACCCTCGAGCGGTGCGGCAACAACCGCGTCATCGCGGCGCGGGTCTGGCGCCTGCTCGGCCACCTGGCCGCGAACGGGTGGCAGCAGATCGACCGCGGGCGCGAGCACATGCGGACCGCCCTCGGCCACGCGCTGCGCAGCGGCGATCCTGCCCTCATGGCGGAGATCTACATGGATCTCGCCGGCATGCTCCAGCGGCAGGGGGACAATCGCGCCGCCCTCGAGGAGCTCCAGGAGGGTCTCCTCATGGTCACGGCCGGAGAGGGGCCCCGGGCCGGGCAGGCGCCCGACCTGACGTGGCGCATGGTCGTCCGCCTGGGCGAGCTCGCGCTCGCCATGGGACAGGCCCAGACTGCTCTGGGCTACGCCGAGGCCGCCTTGTTCCAGGCGGAGCGCGTGGGCTCGCCGGTGGGGGCGGCTCGCTCGCACGTGCTCCTCGGCGACGCCCTGGCAGCGCAGCGGCGAGGATCCGAGTCGGCGCGCCACCGGGTGAAGGCGGTCGAGTGGAGGCGGAACGTGGGGGACCGTCGCTCCACGGCCGAGCTGCTCCGGGCCCTGGCCGACGAGGACCGGGCGGCCGGCGCGCCCGCGCAGGCCCGCGCCCGGCTGGAGGAGGCCAGAGACCTCGCGACCGCCGTCGAGTGGAAGGACGGCGTGGAGCAGAGCGGCGCGACCCTGAGCTCGCTGGCCGGGCCGGGCTCCTCGCGGCCCGGGTCCTAGTTGACATAATATCTCTTATCGGACGTAACCAATGAGCCCTCAGCAACGAATGCACCTCGGCAACCGCTGCCGCGCGTGGCCCATGGACGCGGCAGTCCTCGACTGCCAGGACCGTGTCCCCTGCAACGCCGCCGGCGCCTGCGACGACCCCGGCCGAACCTGCTGCCCCCTCGGCGGCCCGCTCCAGGCCTGCGTGCCGTCCACCGCCTGCTGCTGCTGGCTGTGCAGGTAGAACGCCCTCCCTCCGATCGACTCCCCGTCGTTTCGACCGACCCCCGCTCCCGGCGGTATATACTATGGGCATGCGCGCCCACCTCGTCCTCGCGCTCGCGATCACCCTCGGTGCCT
>JACRCY010000652.1 GCA_016218785.1 Deltaproteobacteria bacterium | reverse complement strand
CTGTTCGTCACCTCCACGGACAACAACGAGCTGCGGGTGATGGATCTCGCGCCGGCGAGCGGGGCGACGCGCGCCTTCGTCACCGCGCCCAACCCGCTCGAGCCGCTGTCGATCCCCGTGCTCGACCGGCCCGGAGACCTGGCGCAGACGTCGAGCTGGCAGCTCGATCGCTCGAACGAGCTCTGGGGCGATCGCATCTTCGGGACGTACGTGTTCGCCACGCGCCCCGGCGGAGCGGAGATCTCCGTCGTCGGGGCCGACGAGCCAAAGGAGTTCCGCGAGGTGCGGCGCGTCGTCACCGCGGCGCCGGTGACGGCCACCGCGGGCTGGAACGACGGGGCGCTCGGCGTGGGCCGGCTCTACTTCGCCACCTGGGACGGCCTGCGGGGCGCGGTCTACGCGGTCGACCTGCCGCCGCAGGCGAGCGTGCTCCGCGGCCTCGCCCAGGCGGACCTCGACCAGCGCACGCGCCTGGTGGTGTCCTTCACCGGCGAGTCGGTGGCCGCGCTGCTGCCGGTGCCGCCGCTGGCTACCCGCACGCTGGACGGCGTGCCCTTCTGCGCCGGGACCTCGGAGTGCCTCGCCGTCGCTACGCGCCGCGCCGCGGGGGCCGAGGGCCGAGCGCTGCTGCTCGATCCGTCGAGCCTCGCCGTGGCGGGGCTGGCCTTCCCGGGGCCGGTGCGCCGCCTGGAGACGGCCGGGTGCCGGAAGGGTGCCCTCGAGGCGGGGTGCGGCCTGTTGCCGGGCCTGCGGATCTTCGGCGTGCTGGACGAGGAGCGCTGCGGCGGGCCCCAGTGCGGCGGCGTGGTGGCGGTGGACACGCTGTCAGGCACCACCGCGCAGGGCTTCGCGCCGGCGCTCGACTCGACGGGCTACCCGATGGTGCCGGTGGTGGTGGGCAGCGGCCTGGTGATGGGGCTCGCCCTCGCGCCGGGCGGCGCGCTGACGCTGCCGCCCGAAGTGGGCACCGATGGGAAGCCGCGCGGCGTCGAGTACGGCGTGCTGGGCGCCGTCACCTCGTCGTCGGGCAACCTGTTGTTCTTCGACGCGGAGAAGCTGCATCAGATCGACACCGATCCCGCCGTGGCCGTGGCGACCACCGGCCTCTACCGGCTGCCCAACGGCGAGTCGCAGCCCGACTGGGTGAACGGGCCGTACCTGGTGGAAGACGTCGGCGGGGCGCTGGTGGGCGCGGTGCGGCTGGCCGATGGCGCGTGGCGCTCGCAGACGCTGGTCACCATCTGGGAGGGCGTGATCCCCGGGTTCAACCCGCTCCCGTCCTCCGACGCCGACGGGACGCGGCTCCGCGCGCCGGGCGCGCCGCTGGGGCGTGTCCTCGTGGGCGACGCGGTCGTGTTCCTCACGGCCACCGGCCGCTGTGTGGACGGGCAGGGGACCGACAGGGACGCGCGCGTCACCGCCGTGGGGGCCGACTTCCTCGACGTCGACGCCGTCCCCGCCGGGTGCACGCTCCGCACCGGCTTCGAGGTGCGCGCCGGCGCCGCCGCGCCCTACGTCGTCCAGGGCACGCTGGCCGGCTACCTCGGCCGCGCGGCCCCCGGTGGCACGCTGGCCTACACCGGGCCATACCTCGTCCGGCCGTCGGGCTTCGATCCGTCGGTGGCCACGCTGCACATGCGCTTCGGCGCCCCGTCGCCCGCGCCGGGCCGCAAGGCGTCGTGGGAGATCACCATCGACGGCAACTTCGCCCCCTTCGCCTCGGACTTCGACAGCAGCAGCGTCGGCTGCCTCGCCAGCCTGCCAGGCTCGGCGGTCTACGACACGGCGCGGCAACGCCTCTTCATCGCCTCTCCCTCGGCCGACGGCGTCCTCGAGGTGAACCCCTTCCTGGCCTTCCGCGGCGCCCTCGGAACGAACGCGCAGACATATTGCTATCGGTAGATTGGACCCGCCCCGAAGGGCTGGTAATCTCTAGGCGTCGTTCCCGCCAAGGGTAGAGCCCAAGACATGATGGATCCGAGCACCCGGCCACCGCGCAAGGTCGCCATCGCCGACCACATCTGGCAGGCGTTCGAGGACATGGCCTCGCAGATGGGGTCTGACCGCGACGCGCTGATCAACCAGGCGATGTTCATGTTCGCGCGGCTGAACGGTTTCCTCGAGGGCGCCGGTGGTGGTGCCTCCCAGCCCGCCTCGCGCCCCGCGGCGGTCGCCGCCGCCCCCTCCCGCCCCGCGCCGGGGCAGGGCAACCGCCCCGCGCCCGCCGCGCCGCCCCAGCTCAAGCCCGTCGGGCAGGGCGCGCCGCCGCGGCCGCCGGAGCCTCCCGTCGGCGCGATGGACGACGATCCGGTGCGCCGCGAGGTGGCCGAGCGCGTGCTCGAGACCGCCGCCGAGCTCGAGCGCCTCATCAAGGGCAAGAACCAGCCGGGCGCCAACGGCGCCGGCGACCAGCCGCAGGACGAAGGCGGCATGGGCGACGTGGACGTCGACGAGGGCGGCGCCGACGCCAGCGGCGCCCCGGCGCTCTACATGATGCTCGAGGGCGGAGAGCTCGACCGCATCAACAAGGAGCGCTTCGTCATCGGCCGCGGCAAGCACTGCGACTTCGTGATCAACTCCGGCAAGGTGTCCCGCGAGCACGCGGTGATCGTCCGCGACGCCGGCGAGTTCTTCATCGAGGACCTCGGCTCCTCCAACGGCACCTGGTTCAACAAGCAGCGCATCAAGCGCCGCAAGATCGAGGACGGCGACGAGTACTTCATCTGCAGCGAGAAGGTGAAGTTCGTCTACCGCTGACCGAAGGCGGCCACCCGTGACGCTCAAGGCCCTGCTCTTCGGGCTGGTGGCCGTGACCGTGCTGATCGCGGTCGTCACCGACCTCCGCACAAGGCGCATCCCCGACTGGCTGACGCTGCCCGCGGCGGCCCTGGCCCTCTTGCTGCGCGTGGCCCTCGAGGGCCTGGGCGACGAGGAGCGGGGCCTCGCGTCGGGGCTCATCGGCTTCGGCGCCTGCTTCGGCCTCTTCGCCGTCTTCGCCCTGGTGAAGAAGGGGCTGGGCTGGGGCGACGTGAAGCTGATGGCGGCGGTGGGCGCGGCCTTCGGCTACCCGCAGGCGCTGACCGCGCTGCTGCTGGTGTCGGTGGCCGGCGCCGCTCAGGCGATTGTGGTGGTGATTTGGCGGCGAGCGGTCTTTGATACCGTCCGCAACATGGTCCGGCGGCTGTTGGGGACGGGTGGCGAGACGGCGGCGAGGCACATTCCGTACGGGGTGGCGATCGCGCTGGGGAGCCTGTGGGCGATGTGGTGGGACATGCCGGGCCCCGAGGGACACTGACTGCCGGCGAAGAAGCGCCGGCGCGAGGAGGGGAAGTGATGCACACGGGCCGTCTTTTCCGCGTGGCCGCGCTCCTGGTCGCGGCGCTGGCGCTCCCGGCGTCGGCGCAGGAGGGGGGGACCATCAGCCTCGGCGTCGGCACGCAGAAGGTCATCACCGTCCCCGGCATTCAGCGCGTGGCCGTCGGCGACGCGGCGGTGGCCGACGTCAAGACCATCGGCAACAACCAGCTGCTGATCATCGGCGCCGCCGAGGGCAAGACGACGCTGCTCATCTGGAAGAGCTCCGGGCAGCGCGTCAGCTACCTGGTGTCGGTGCGCAAGCAGGACCCCAACGAGATCATCTCCGAGATCAAGAAGCTCCTCGGCGACATCGAGGGCGTCACCGTGCGCATGGTGGGCGACCGCATCTACCTCGACGGCCAGGCGTACACCCAGTCCGACGCGGACCGCATCGACCAGGTGATCGGCCTGTACCCCAACGTGAAGAGCTTCGTGAAGATCGCCCCCAACGCCAAGAAGCTGGTGGCGCAGAACCTGAACGCGGCCTTCCAGAAGGCGGGCCTCAAGAACGTGCAGGCCAACGTCATCGGCTCCACCATCTTCCTCGAGGGCTCGGTGGAGTCGCAGCAGGACCTGCAGAAGGCCGAGCTGATCACCAAGGCCATCGGCGAGAAGGTGGAGAACCTGCTCACCGTCGGCATCAAGCGGATGATCTTGAGCGAGGTGCAATTCGTCGAGATCCGCCGCGAGTCGAAGGACCGCTACGGCATCAAGTACCCCACCGACATCGGCGGCAACGCGGTGGCCGCGGTGCAGATCAGCAAGGACCTCTGGCCGGGCAACTTCTCCGAGGGCGCGATGCGGATCATCGGCGTCGGCGACTCGGAGTTCAACATCGGCTTCCAGAACAACGACGGCTACGGGCGGCTGCTGGCGCAGCCGAAGCTGGTGTGCGCCTCGGGCGAGAAGGCCGAGTTCCTGGCCGGCGGTGAGGTCCCCATTCCCCTCATCACCAACAACCAGTTCACCGTCGAGTTCAAGCCCTACGGCGTGATCCTCAAGCTGCGCCCCACCGCGGACCGCAACGGCAACATCCAGACGGAGATCGAGGCCGAGGTGTCGGAGGTGGACCAGTCGGTGGCGGTCACCACCGGCGGCGGCACGTCGATCCCCGGCTTCCGCACCCGCAAGGTGAAGACCAACGTCACCGTCCGCCACGGCGAGACGATCGTGCTGTCGGGCGTGTTCTCCCACGACGAGCAGAAGTCGGTCTCCAAGATGCCCGGCCTGGGGCACATTCCGATCATCGGCGAGCTCTTCAAGAACCGGGCGTTCGACTCCAACAAGCGCGAGCTGGTGATCTTCGTCACGCCGCGCATCGTCAACCCCGACTCCGACAAGATCCGCACCATCATCGAAGACGTGAAGAGCCGCTACAAGCAGGCCCGCAGCGAGGTGAACTTCGGCATCTTCGACTGACGCGCCCCTGTAGGTGGGTGTGCGAGCCCCGCGGGTCGGTCATCTGGCCGCCTGCGGGGTTTTTGCTTCGCGTTCCGAAGGCTTGCCGCTTCCTGCTACAGTCGGTGCATGTTTCTCATCACGGTCGCGGAGAAGGGCGGCGACACGCAGCAGCTCTCCTTCGAAGGCGAGGAAGTCACCATCGGCCGGCTGGCGGGCAACGACATCGTCCTGCAGAAGGGCAACGTCTCCAAGCACCACACGCGCATCGTGCTGAAGGACGGGAAGTACATCGTGGTCGATCTCAAGTCGACCAACGGCACCTTCATCAACGGCAAGCGCATCGCGGCGCCGCAGGTGGTGCGGCCCACCGACAAGATCTACATCGGCGACTACATCCTCAACGTGGAGGAGCCGTCGGACGAGGCGCCGCCCGAGGAGGAGTACGAGGAGGAGGGCGGGGAGGAGGCCGAGGGCGACGAGCAGCCCGAGGACGAGGCCCCGCCGGAGGAGGACGAGGAGCCGCCACCCGAAGAGGAGGAGGAGCCGGCCCCCGCGCAGCGCAAGAACATGCCCGCCTCGCTGCAGGCGGCGCTGGCGAAGAACCGAAAGCGGGTCGACCCGCGCGTCGAGGCCTACGCCAACCTGCAGAAGGACATTCACGATCGCCTGATCGAGTACCTCGACCTGCGCCGGCTGGACATGGACCGCCTCGGCGACGAGGAGCTCTGGCGGCGCACCGAGAAGGCGATCAAGGACATCCTCGACCAGATGGAGGGCGACGGCGAGATCCCCGAGGACGTCGATCGGGAGATGCTGCTCACCGACGTGCTCAACGAGGCGCTCGGCCTCGGGCCGCTGGAGGCCTTCCTCGCTGACGACGACATCAGCGAGATCATGGTGAACCACGCCAACCAGATCTACATCGAGAAGAAGGGCAAGATCACGCTGTCGGAGAAGATCTTCTCGTCGAACCAGGCGGTGCTGAGCGTCATCGAGCGCATCGTGGCGCCGATCGGCCGCCGCATCGACGAGTCGAGCCCCCTGGTGGACGCCCGCCTCAAGGACGGCAGCCGCGTCAACGCCATCATCCCCCCGCTGGCCCTCAAGGGGCCGTGCATCACCATTCGCAAGTTCAAGCGCGACAAGCTGGAGGTGGAGGATCTGATCAAGTTCAAGACCTTCACCCCGCAGATGGGCGAGTTCATGGAGATGTGCGTCAAGGCGCACAAGAACACCGTCATCTCCGGCGGCACCGGCTCGGGCAAGACGACGCTCTTGAACGTCATCTCCTCGTTCATCCCCGAGGACGAGCGCATCGTCACCGTGGAGGACGCCGCCGAGCTGCAGCTGCACCAGGAGCACTGGGTGCAGCTGGAGTCCCGCCCGCCCAACCTCGAGGGCAAGGGCGCGATCACCATTCGCGACCTGGTGAAGAACTGCCTGCGCATGCGCCCGGACCGGATCGTCGTCGGCGAGTGTCGATCGGGCGAGGCCCTCGACATGCTGCAGGCGATGAACACCGGCCACGACGGCTCGCTCACCACGCTGCACGCCAACACCCCCCGCGACGCGCTGGCGCGCCTGGAGACGCTGGTGCTGATGGCCGGCATGGACCTGCCGGTGAAGGCCATTCGCGAGCAGATCGCCAGCGCCGTGCACATGATCATCCAGCAGACGCGCTTCAACGACGGCGCGCGCAAGGTCTCCTACATCACCGAGGTCTCCGGCATGGAGGTGGACATCATCACCCTGCAGGACATCTTCTACTTCAAGCAGGAGGGGTTCACCGAGGAGGGCAAGGTGCGCGGGAAGTTCGTCGCCACCGGGTTCGTGCCCCGCTTCTACGACGAGCTGCAGCGGCGCGGCGTCCCGGTGAACATGGGGATCTTCCGCGAGGAATGACGCGATGGCCACGCTGGTAATCCGCAACCCCGACGGCACCGAGCAGGAGCAGGAGGTCGCCGAGCAGCTCACGGTCGGCCGTGCCGAAGGGAACGACCTGATCCTCTCCGAGGGCGGCGTGTCCCGGAAGCACGCGCGCTTCTTCGTCGACGGCGACGCGGTGCTGGTCGAGGACGTGGGCTCCGCCAACGGCACCTGGGTGGACGGCGCGCGCATCGAGAACGCCTTCAAGCTGGGCCCGAAGAACCAGGTGGTGATCGGCGAGTACGAGATCGCCGTGAAGCTGGGCCAGAAGCCCAGGCCCTCGGCGTCGTCGCGGCCAGGCAAGCCCTCGGCGGCCCCCACGCGGCCCTCGCAGAAGGCCGCCGGCGGCAACGGCGCGGAAGGGGTGCCCAGGTCCACCCGGGTGATGCCGTCGGTGAAGCCCTCGGGCGGCGCCGGGGCGTTGGCGAAGCGAGCGAAGCCGTCGGGCGCGGCGGCGGGGCCCACCCTGCGCGGCCTCACCGGCGCCATCACCGGGCAGAACTTCCCGCTGTCGGGCACGATGACGGTCGGCCGCGTGCAGGGGAACGACGTCCGCATCGACGACGACTCGGTGAGCCGGCGGCACGCGGAGCTCTCCATCAGCGGCCGCGAGGTGGTGCTGCGGGATCTCGGCAGCGCCAACGGCACCACCGTCAACGGCGCGCCCATCTCCGAGGACACGCCGCTGTCGAACGGCGACATCATCCAGTTCGGTGTCGTCGAGGTGATGTACGAGGGCGGCCCCGCGTCCGGCGGGCGGGCGGCGGCGCAGCGGCCGTCGCGCGG
>JACRCY010000665.1 GCA_016218785.1 Deltaproteobacteria bacterium | reverse complement strand
TCACGCTTGTAGAGGGCGTAGTCGAGACCGGCACACACCTCCTGCGCGATGCATTAGTCGACCTCGATGGGCATGTCCCGGTCGATCTCGCTGGCCCGGCGCAGGATCTTGAAGAGGTCCGCGCCGTCGATGAACTCCATGGTGATGTAGTAGGTCTCGTTGATGCACCCGAGGTCGAAGATCTGGCCGATGTTGACGTGGGCGAGCTGCACCGAGATCTTGGCCTCGTCGATGAGCATCTGGACGAAGTGCTCGTCAGCCGAGTAGTGGGCGTGGATCATCTTCAGGGCGATGAGCTTCTCGAAGCCCCCGATGCCGCGCGCCTTGGCGAGGTGGATCTCGGCCATGCCGCCGACGGCTATCCGCCGCAGCAGGCGATAGGGGCCGAAGGTGCGCTCGCCCTCCACGAACTCGTCCGTCACCGCGGCCACGCCTCGCGGCGCCCCCCGCCCATGCTACGTCGCGCCGCCGCCCGAAGGGGCGCCGCCTCCCTCGGGCTCACGCCCATCGTCCGTGGCGGGCTGCCCGGCGGGCCCGCGCGGGACCGACGCGTCGACGAGCGGCCCAGCCGGGTGGGCCGCGAGCCCGGGGTGCACGAAGCACGAGAGGATCTTCAACGGTACCTTGGCGGCCTTGCGGTCGAAGGTGCACACCACCTCGCTCGCCATGCCGGGCGCGAGGTTGACGATGAACTGCGCGGCGTTGTTGGCGATGAGGTAGAGCCCGAGGCCCGCCCCGTAGGTCTTGCGGTCGATCTGATTCGGCGACTTCAAGCACTTCTCGAGGTAGTTGAGGATGTGGGCCTTCTCGAGCGTGCCGAACCGGTCGCGCACGGCGACGGCGAAGTGCTGCGCCGTGGTGGCGTAGCGGATCGACACCGGCCGGGGGCTCTGCTGGTCCAGACGCGTGTGCGGATCGACCTCGGCGAAGACGGCGTTGCCGCCGTCGTCCACCGGGGCGTCGTAGAGCGCGTTCATCAGCAGCTCCTCGCACACCTGGCCGATGGCGGAACGGATCTGTCGCCGGACCCCGGCCGCCTCGGCGAAGGCCAGGACCGAGTCGATGGCGCGACTGCGGCCGCCGTAGTCGCGCAGCCTGGTCAGGTGCACCTCGACGTCTGGGGGCAGGTACTTCTCGATGCCGAAGATGTCGCCGGTGAACAGCTTCAACGCCGTGATGGTGAGGCTCGACATGCTGTCGGAGCGCACCAGCACGTGATTCAGGTAGGGGAACCGCATCAGCCGGACGAACGCCCCCAGGCTCGAGGCCGGCACCACGGCGCAGAGCTCCGCCCCGGGCTTGAGCCGGGACGAGAGGTCGCCGAGCGGCGTCGGGTCGCCATCCCAGCCATAGAACACGTAGCGCTGCTGAACGGTCCCGGGGCGGACGTTCTTCAGGCCCAGCACGCCATCGACGTCGGCCGCGGCGGCCGCGAGGGCAGTCGCCATCGCGTCCAGGGTCGAGGCATCTTCAGCGATGGCGAGGACTCTTCTGCGGGCCAAGGGCCACCCGAGCCGGATGGAAAAAGCGTGCCCAGAAGGGTATCGCCTCCGCCTGTCAGAGTCAAGGAAGCGCAGGGGCTTGCAGCGCCGGCCCAACCGACCGCAGGGACACGAGCCGACCGCCCGGGTGTGCAGACTTCCGCCCCCACTGATCCGGCCCCCGCCCGCGCAGAGCCGCCTCCCGGTGGCGGGGCACCGACGTGAAGGCTGTAGCCTCCAGCCTACTTCTCGATCGGGATGAACTCGATGCGCTGGTTGGCGGCGCGTCCGGCTGCGGTGGCGTTCGACTGGATCGGACGCCGCGAACCGTAACCTTCAGCAATGAGCCGGTTCGGATCGATGCCCTTGCTGATCAGGTACTGCCGCACGGCCTCCGCGCGGTCCCGGGACAGCTTGAGCAGCTTGTCCGGCTTGCCCTTGTCGTCGGTGTGACCTTCGATGCGGAGCCTGAGGTTGACCCATTTCTTCAGGTCGCTCGCGAGGCGGTCGAGGAGCGGCAGTGCCTTCTTCTCGATGGTCGGTGTGGCACCCTTGAAGTCGATGCGGCCGATCTTCAGCGGCTCGCCCGGCTTCGGCCCGATTTCCTGCGGCAGCTGGTCGGGACAGCCGTCGTCGTCCTCGTAGCTGTTGTAGGTCTCGGGCTCGTTCGGGCACTTGTCGTCCTTGTCCGGGATCCCGTCGCCGTCGTTGTCGTCGTCGCGGCAGCCGTCCTCGTCCTGGTAGCCGTCGATGTCCTCCGGCTCGTTGGGGCACTTGTCCTTGACGTCCGGGATGCCGTCGCCGTCGTTGTCCGGATCCGGACAGCCGTCCTCGTCCTGGAAGCCGTCCTTGTCCTCGGCGTCGTTCGGGCACTTGTCCGCGATGTCCGGGATGCCGTCGCCGTCGTTGTCCGGATCCGGGCAGCCGTCCTCATCCTGGTAGCCGTCGAAGTCCTCCGGCTCGTCGGGGCAGGCGTCCTGATCGTCGGGGATGCCGTCGCCGTCGCGGTCACCCTTGGCCTTCTCGATGGCTTCGGGGCTCCACGAGATGCCGGCGAAGACGCGGAAGGTGTCGCGCCGGGTGGAGTTGGGCACCACGCCGCCGCCACCGCCGAGGCTGACCGCCAGCTCCCCGGTCGGGTAGAAGAGGAACCCGCCGACGAGGTCGGCGTAGGGGTCGCGGTTGAACTTCGCGTCCTGCAGGTTGATCTGTACCGACGGATCGGTGACCTTGTTGATGGGCAGGCCCGTGAAGCCCTCGATGCCGAAGGCCACGAAGCGGTTCAGGCGGTAGGCCGCGCCGGCCGAGACCAGCATCTCGTGCCCGACGCCCAGCACCGGGCGGGGCGTGCTCGCGGGCGCGTACGGGTCGTAGACCTTCTCGAACTCCTGCCGGAGCACGGCGCCCACGTTCAGCGCGACGGAGAAGGCGCCGAAGCGGGCCGCGGCCAGCAGCTTGGGCTGGTAGGTGAACGACCTCTCCCCCATGAACTCGGTCTCCTCGCCGAAGGGCACCGAGACCAGGAACTGGGCACCCAGCGAGAAGCCCGACTTGGAGAGGATGCGGTACTTGAGGCCGATGCGGGTGTCGAGCGGGGCCGCCGCCGGCGGCGAGATGTTGCTGGCCGGGTCGACGGCGTAGAAGCCGGTCGGGGTGCCGCCGGCCTTGGAGCCGAAGGCCGTGCCGAGCTTCTGGCGCGCGAGGGGGAAGTCCAGGAACAGCTGCAGCCGGTCCAGCAGCCCCATGTAGGCCTGGAGGTTGAAGGCCACCTGGTAGTCCACCATGGCCCGCCGCGAGAAGTCGCTGAGGCCCGCCTGGCTCGGGACGCTGAGCCGCATCGGCGTGGAGGCGAAATCGAAGAAGAACTTGAAGCCGAACTCGAACTGCTTGGCGGTCTCCGGCCGATCGACGCTGAAGAGACCGTAGCCGTCCACGGCGGGCTTGAAGACCTGCGCGTCCACTCCGCGCGAGCCGGAGTTCACCTGTCCGGCAGCCGGTGCGGCGATGAACAGCAGGGCAGCAAGCGTGACGAACAGGATGGGGGACGATCGCCTCATCATTGGCTCCCGCGGTTCCCGCAACGATTCAGCCCATGTCCATGATCCGCCTGCCCCGGGCGAAAACCCGACACGGCGGCCCGGGTCCGTGCCGACCCGGTCCTCGACCTCTCTTCTCCCACCACGAATCGGACGCCTGCGGCGGCTGGGGCAGGCGTCGTGCTCCGGACACGTATCGAATCCTAGGGCCAAGTCAGCGGCGATGTCAATGAAATCGTCGTTGCCTGACCCCCGTAAGAATGCGCCCGCCGCCGGACTTGGTACAATCCGGCCATGCGTCGGCTCCGAGCTCGCCTGCTTGCACTCGCCCTGGTCTCCGCTTGGGCGCTTACCGCGACTGCAGCGCCCGAAGCCGCCCCTGACGCGGAGCGGCTCAAGCGACTGGCGGACGAGATCACGGCCCAGGTCGTCCGGCTGCGGGGTCTGCCGCTCAAGCGCCCCATGCCCCGAGGGGTCCTGTCGCGGGCGGAGATCCGCAAGAAGCTGGAGGAGCGGCTCGCCAAGGAGTTCCCGAAGGCCGCGATCGCGGCCGAGGGGATGGTCCTGAAGCGGCTCGGGCTGATCCCGGCCGAGGCCGACTACCTGAAGCTGGTGCTCGATCTCCTCACCGACCAGGTCGTCGGCTTCTACGACCCGTTCCAGCGCCAGCTCTACATCGCCGACTGGCTGCCGATCGACATGCAGCGACCAGCGCTGGCGCACGAGATCACGCACGGGCTCCAGGATCAGCACTTCGACCTGCGCCGGTTCACCACCGGGCTGAAGGGGAACGCCGACCGGCAGCTGGCGCGGGCCGCTCTCGTCGAGGGGGACGGCACGGGCGTGATGCTCGAGCTCGCCCTCGGCGTGGACCTCGGCTCCCTGCCGCCGGGGGTCATGGCCATGCTGAAGCCCATGCTGCAGCTGTTCAGCTCGCCCACCTTCCAGCGTACGCCCCGCTTCCTGCGCGAGGTGCTGGTCTTCCCCTACACCGCCGGGCTCGACTTCGTCGCGACGCTGCGACGCCGCCACGCGTGGGCCAGGATCAACGCGTTCTACCTCCGGCCCCCCGAGTCGACCGAGCAGGTGCTCCACCCCGAGAAATTCCTCGCTGCCGAGCGCCCCGTCCTGATCACGCCACGGCCGCTCCAGGCGTTGAAGGGGAGCCGCGAGGTGTGGCAGGACACGC
Source organism: Deltaproteobacteria bacterium (assembly GCA_016218785.1). Classification (GTDB taxonomy): domain Bacteria; phylum Myxococcota_A; class Polyangia; order JACRCY01; family JACRCY01; genus JACRCY01. Next base: position 2,828 of record JACRCY010000665.1, on the reverse strand, counting down.
TCGGCGAGGCGCAGCTCCGTCTCTACCTGGAGCAGCACGTGAGCAAGGAGCGCGCCGCGACCGCCGCCGCCGGCTGGGGCGGCGACCGCGCGGTGGCCTACCAGGCGCCGGGGCGTCCTGGCGTGGCCGTGGTGCACTACTCCGTCTGGGATGGAGAGCAGGACGCCATCGAGTTCGAGGAGGCGCAGGCCGCGGCCCTCGCCAAGCTGGCCGGCCAGCCAGCGCAGGCGAGCGGCCCGGTCGCCTACGCGGCCGAGGGCGGCCTCGTGTACGGCGTCGTGCGGCAGGGGAGCCGGGTGGTGAGCGGCTACGGTGTGCCAGCCGCCGCCTGGGGTGGGATCGCGGCGGAGGTGCAGAAGGCGTGGCGGGTGAAGTGATCGGTTGAAGGTTCAACGTCGAACCTCCGACCTCCGACGCCTGATCACGCGGGAGCCGAAGCTCCGACGGCGAGCGGTGGCGGTGGCGGGGTCTCCGCGAACAGATGGCGGCACAGCCACGAGAGCCCGTCGAGATCATAGACGTCGCGCTCGCAGAACGGCACCTGGACGTAGAGGTGCTCGGGGCCGCAGGCTGCCGCGAGGCGCGCGATCTCATGCTGGTTGGCCGCCGCCAGCGCCTCGAAGTTGCGGTAGGTGCGGCGGAGCGTCTGGCTGGCGCGGGCCACGTCGTCGGCGGAGAAGCCCTTGAGCTCGGGACGCAGCGTCAGGCGGATGACCACCTCGTCGGCGGGCGGCGCGGGCCCGAGCGACGCGTGCACGCGGTTCAGCACGAAGGCGCCGAACGGCATCGACTGCTCGCGCAACCGCTGGTAGAAGAAGAGCGCCTCGTCGATGGCGAGCGGCTCGGGCGTGCCCACGAGGACGAAGGTGACCTTGGGCTCGCGCAGCAGGCTGGCCACGGCCTCGGCGCGGGCGCCGAAGCCGCCGATGACGTCGTTGAACATGACCAGGAAGCCCGCCATGTCCTCGATGAACTCGCTGCCCACGAAGCGGGCGATCCGCTTGAGGACGAACGCCCCGCCGAAGCTCACCAGCTTCAGGCTGAAGCGCCCGGCGCTCATGTAGGGGCGGATGAACCACTGGATCGCGGGCGAGTCGACGGCCTCGGTGATCTTGCGGGGCGCATCGAGGAAGTCGAGGGCGTTGGAGGTGGGCGGGGTGTCGAGGACGATGAGGTCGTAGCGCCCCTCCTCGTCGAGCGCGTGCAGCTTCGCCATGGCCGCGTACTCCTGCGCTCCGGCCAGCGACCCGGCGATGCTCCGGTAGATGCGATTCTCGAGGATGGCCCTCAGCTTCTCGGGGCTCTGCACGCGGCGCGCCACGAACTCGTCCATGGCGCGCTGCTGATCGAGCATCATGGCGAACAGCTCGCCGCGCGCCGGGCGGCCCAGCGGCGCGACCTTGTCGCTCGGGACGCGCCGCTCCTCGTGATCCAGTCGCGGCAGGCCGAGGGAGCTGGCCAGCCGCTTCGCCGGATCGATGGTGCAGACGAGGGTGCGCCTCCCCAGGCGGGCCGCCTGCATGGCGATGGCGGCGGCCACCGACGTCTTGCCCACGCCGCCGGGCCCGACGCAGATGACGATGCGCTTCTTGGCGATGGCGTCGCCGAGGGTCACGAGGGCACTCCCCTGGGTGCGAATTATGATGGTAGGGCGCTGTCGAAGCAACGAGGCTGAAGGCTGGAGCCGGCAGGCTGCGGCAGGCGGCAGCCTATGGCCTACAGCCTCCAGACTGCCTATACTCCGGCCGCATGAGGCGGACGTTCGAGGCCCAGGTCGGAGAGCGCACGGTCACGGTGACCGTCGCGGAGCATGATGGCGGACGCTACGAGGTCACGCTCGACGGCCGGGAGCGCATCGCCGACGCGCGACCGCTGGGCGAGCGGGCCTGGTCCGTCGTCCTCGATGGCGCCGTCCACACCCTCGACCTCGAGGGGGAGCTGCCCGACCTGACCGTGCACTTCCGCGACCGCAGCGTGCCGGTGAAGCTGGTCGACGCGCGGCGCAAGCTCCTGGCCGAGGCGGGGCGCCCCACCGGCCCCAAGGGCGGCCCGACCGCGATCCGCGCCCACATGCCGGGGAAGGTCGTGAAGGTGCTCGCGGCCGCCGGCACCAGGGTCTCCGCCGGGCAGGGGCTGCTGGTCGTCGAGGCGATGAAGATGGAGAACGAGCTGCGGGCCCCGCGCGACGGCACCGTGGTGGCGGTCAGGGCCCGCGAGGGGCAGGCGGTCGAGGCGGGCGAGACGCTCGCGACGCTCGAGTAGGCCCCCCGTCCCGCGCACCGGGTCGCCGCTGCCGCGGTGGCCTCAGTCGGTGGCGCCCGCGTCGTCTGGCGGCGCGCCATCGTCCGCAGTGGCGTCGTCCGCGGGGGCGCCGTCGTCCGGTGGCGCGGCGTCCGCGCCGCCGTCCAGGAGGGGGATCTGCACCGGGACGCACTGGCCGAGCGAACTGCAGCGCAGCGCCGGGTCCCGGCAGTCGGCCGTCGCCCGGCAGTCCTGGCGGCAGGCGCCGGACGCGCCCCCGTCGGCGGGCACGCAGTAGCTCTGCGCCGGACAGTCGGCGTTGGCCGTGCACTGGTGAGCGCCGCTGCACCCGGGCGGCGCGGCGGCGGCCGCGAGCGCGGCAACGACGGCGAGCGCGGCGAGCGGCGAGCGCCTGGCGCCTACGACCCTAGCCGCGCGCGCGGCGACAGGCAAGCGCGGTGCCATCCGCCCCAGGGCCTCGGACAAAGTCGCGAGCGGTCCCGCCATGGCGTCCAGCTACACCGGCCAGGTACTGCCGGCCGGGCCGCCACGGGCGGCTCGACGGTGGCCCGGCGCTGGAAAACGCG
>JACRCY010000648.1 GCA_016218785.1 Deltaproteobacteria bacterium | reverse complement strand
CTCGTCCTGGTAGAGGACGGGGAGCTGCGAGGCCGTGGCGAGCGCGTCGCCGAAGGCGCGGGTGGCCTGCGCGCGCGGGCCCTCGCTGCCGTCCATGTTGAGGGGGAGCCCGAGGACGAAGCGGTCGACGGCGCGCTCCCGGGCCAGGGCGAGGAGGGTGGACAGGTCGCCGCGCTTGCCTTTGCGCGCGAGCGTGGTGACGCCCTGCGCCGTCAGGCCGAGCTCGTCGGCGACGGCGACGCCGATTGTCTTCGTGCCCAGATCCAGCCCCATCGCTCGCATCAACCGCGGACCCTACCGTCCCGTTTCCCGGTTCGTCACGCCGGACGGTGGACGGTGGGGGCGGTGCAAGTGCGCGGAAGGAGGAGGGGAGGGGGTGGCACGGGGCGTGGAACGGTCCGGGGCATCACCAGCCTTCGAGGCACACACAAGGAGACGGACATGACGGTTCACCTGACGAGTGGGCTCAACTCCGCTGCGGCGGACACCATCAAGCAGCAGCAGTCGCAGGACGGCGAGACCATTAGCGCGGTGAAGATGAAGCAGCCGCGCGCCATCGCCCAGGAGAACAAGGCGGCGGCGTTCGCTGCCGCGCAGTCGCTCCCTCCGCCGAAGACCCAGACCACGGTGCGCGAGAACTCGCAGAACACGCAGGCCGCGACCGGCTACGGCTTGAGCGACGCCATCGCGAAGCTCGACGCCGACCCGGACTACCAGCGGCTCAAGGCAAACCTCGACCTGCTGCGACAGCTCGACGGACCCGGTGGGCTCGCAGCCATCGATCTTCAGTTCGGTGGGTTCTTCGGTCTCGGCAGGGCTGACGGCCAGATCGACTGGAAGAACATCGAAGACGCAGCGCACGACATGGCGTCGCCGGCGCGCGAGGCCGCGAACATGCTCCTCGGGAACCCGCACCTCTTCCACATGATCGACTCCAACAGCGACGGATCGATCACGACGGCCGAGCTCAAGGCTGCCATCGCCAGGCTCAAGGAGGAGAAGACGGCGATGGAGGACGGCGTCAAGATGAGCAACCAGCCCTCGTCGCCTCCGCCGAAGTCGAATGACGCCGGCTCGACGGCGTCGGGTGCCAGCGGCAACGGGGGCAACGGCGGGACCGGCGCGACCGGGAGTGCCGGCAACACCAGGAACACCGGCAACACCAACTCCGCGGGCAACACCGCAGGAACCGCAGGGACGACGGCGCCCGACAAGGCGAACGAGCAGACCAGCCAGTCGCAGCTCGAGGCCATGAAGAAGAAGGCGGCCCCGCCCTACGAGTTCAACCTCACGGCGACTGACACGCAGGGCAAGCTCGACCAGACGACGAGGTTCCTGGACGACTGGCAGACGAAGCTCCAGGACGAGATGTTCCTCGCGGCCTCGAAGGGCGACAACGCGACGGTGACCGCACTCCAGGGCCAGCTCGCCCGGCTGCAGATGGCGCAGCAGGCGCTCCAGCAGATGCAGCAGCAGTTGTTCACCATGATGAGCAACATGATGAAGATGTACGGCGACATGGCGATGACTGCAGTGAACAACTCGCGGTGACGGAGCTAGAGCCATGTTCAATCGCAACGAGATCGAAGCGACCTTCGGCGGGCGTACCCTGGCGCAGATGATCGGCATCACCGGCGTCGACGCAGTCAACATCGCCGAGAAGGGCTGCGACCTGCTCGAGGCCGGCGCCTTCGACGAGGCCCAGCACGTCTTCGAGGGCCTCGTCGTGCTCAACCCGCGGGACGGCGCGACGTGGGCCTCCCTGGGCGTCGTCTACGAGAAGCAGGGGCGCGCCGCGGACGCGAAGAGCGCCTGGGCCACCAGCCTCGAGCTGGACCCCTCGAACAAGCTGGCGCGCGAGCGCCTCGCGCAACGGGAGGAGCCGAAGCGCGGCGCGAAGTGACGGATGGGCGGGTAGGGCGGGGCCCCCGGGCTCCAACGGAGACGGCGGGGGCGCTGGCGGCAGGCGGGCATGGGCGGCCCTCCTGCCGCTGGTTTTTTTGGCGCCCAACCGCCTGGAATCACGCCGCGTCGAAATGCGCCGATCACTTTTCGTCCCTCCGGCAACCATCAACTCGCGACGTTGCGCCAGGAGGACATCGAAATGAGACGGCTCGTGCAGGGTGCGCTGCTGGTGTCGGTGCTGCTGACGTCCGTCCCGGCGTTCGCCTGCTGGCGGGGGGCCCACAGCCACGTCGGCTCCGGCGGCATCTCCATCAACCTCGGCGGCCTCGCGTTCGGCTTTTCCACCTTCGCGCGCCACACGCCGTGCCCCACCGTCGTGCTGCAGGCGCCCGTCGTCGTCGAGGCGCCGCCTCCGGTGTTCTACCGGCAGGATCCCCCGGTGGTGTACGCGCCGCCGCCGGTCGTCTACAGCCCGCCGCCAGTCGTGTACGCACCGCCACCGGTCGTGTTCGCCCCGCCGCCTTTGACGTACAGCCCGCCGCCCGTCGTTGTCGCGCCGCCTCCCGTCCAGTACGCGCCCCCGCCGGTCGTCGTCGCGCCCCTGCCGGTGGCCCCCGCGCCGGCCCCGCCTCCCGCCATCGCGCCGGGCGCCTTCGTCCGCGCGGACAAGCCCGCGGCGGCGGCGAGCGACCGCCCGGCCTTCCTCGCCGTGAAGTACATGCCCGGCGCCGCGGCCACCGTGACGCTCGGTGAGTCGCTCGCGCTCGGCGGGCTGGGCGCGGTCCACGACGTCGGCGTCGAGCTGCGGCTGTCCCGCTGGTTCGCCCTGCGCAGCGATGTCGAGCTCCGCGACGGCGTCCGCTCGTGGGACGCGCTCGGCGCCAAGGTGTGGCTCTCGCCCTCCGGCATGCTGCGCCCCTACGCCTCGGTCAGCGTCTCCGGCACCGAGCTCGCTGCGCAACCCGGCCGCCTCCACGTCGGCGTCGTCGGCGCTGCAGGCCTCGATCTCATGTTCGGCAAGCACTTCTTCCTCGAGGCCGAGGCCCGCTACCGCGTCGCGCCCGGCGACTGCTGCCGCGAGGTGCCACAGCTCACGGGGCTCGTCGGCGGCGGCATCGCCTTCTTCTAGCGTCCCACCGCGTCGATGCGCTCGCCGATGGGCGGGTGCGACATTCCCTTGAGCACGTACCAGCGCGGCGGAGACGGGTGCATCTTGTTGGTCCGCGCGGCCTTCACCAGCATCGAGCGGAGGGCCGCGGGGTCGCCCGTCAGCGCCACTGCCGAGCGGTCGGCCGCGTACTCCCGTTCGCGCGACAGCGCTCCGCTCACCGGGCTCGCTGCCGTCATCGCCAGGTCGAACACCAGCACGATGAGCGGCAGCACCCGCACGTCGGCCCGCCCGGTGACGCCGAACCACGCGCGCCTCGCGGTGAGCCGAAAGAGCCGCTCCACGGCGTAGAGGAACGCCAGCAGCGCCAACGCCGAGGCGATGCGCGCCGGCCAGCGCGACTCGTGCACGTGGCCGGCCTCGTGCGCCACCGCCGCGAGGATCTCGTCGGTGGAGAGCGCCGCCAGCAGCGAGTCGTTCAGGTTGATCGTGCGCGTCGGCCCCGTGCCCGCGAAGTACGCCTGCAGCCGCACCGTCTTCGCCGACGTCTTGTCCACCAGCACGTCCTTGAAGTCGATGTGGGCCTGCTCCATGAGCGCGGTGATGCGCTGCTTGAGCTCGCCGTCGGCCAGCGGCTCCTGCACCACGTAGATGCGCGCGCGGTAGGGATCGATGGCCGCCGAGCCCACCATGACGAGGGAGGAGACCAGCCCCAACACCCACCACCACGCCGGCAGTCGCTTCGCCAGGCCGAACAGCCCGAAGGCGAGCGACGACACCGCCACCGCCACGAAGGTGTTCCCCTTGAGCCAGTCGACGGCGAAGGCGCCGGGCGTCATCGGCGACATGCCGTACTGCTTCTCGCGCACGTAGCCGAAGTAGATGTCCCACGGCAGGTCGAGCAAGGTGAAGAGCTCGAAGAAGAGCAGCGCGAAGAGCAGCGCCGCGCCCCAGCCCGGGCCTTGCCACATGCGGTCCAGGGCGGCCGCCACCACGCGCAGCACCGGCGCCCGGCGGGCCCAGGCCAGCTTCGCGCCCAGCCACGCCGCCAGCCGTTCGCTCGCGCGCCACAGCGGCCGCGTCAGGAAGCGCGCCGCGACCGCCAGCAGCACCGGCCACACCACCAGGTCCACCGCCGCGTAGACGTAGCGCGGCGCGTGGTACGCCTCGATCTCGGCGAGCTCAGCGGGGTTGAACAGGTCGGCGGGCACGCGCGGCGCAGTGTGCCACGGTCACGCGCAAGTGCCTGATTTCATGCGCCAGGCGGGGAGGGCCGGCGTACGAATCGTGTGACACCTTCGCACCTTCGCGCCGTATCAGGTGTGTGGCACCTTGCCCTCGGCGGGGGGCGGCGGGGGCGGCGGTGCGTCCTCCGCGTTCGCCTCGGCCAACAGCAGGTCCTTCATGCGCTGCAGGGACTTCTTGGTGTCCTCGACGAAGGGGCTCGAGCTGCCGATGCGCTCCGCCGCCTCCAGCGTGCGCTCATACACCGTGATCGCCTTGGTGATCAGCACGCGGATCTTCTTGCGCAGCTCGGCCCGGTAGACCTCCTTCTCCTCGTCCGCCAGCTCCGCCGGCGCGGGCGCGTTCACCAGGTGCACGTACATCGACTCGTACAGCCCGCCGATGCGCTGCCCCGCCGCCGTCGCCCAGTACCCGTTCCCGATGCGAATCGCCCGCAGGTAGTGCCCCTGCGACGACAAGAGCAGCTCCGACTTGTACTCCAGGTCCGCCGCCAGCTTCTCGGTGTCCTTCGTGCCGTCCAGCTGCACGCCCTCGTAGTGCACCCGGAAGATCTCCCCCAGGAAGAACTGCGCCTGCGCCGGGAAGTAGTCGTCGATGACGTCCTTCTCCGGGTGGGCGCCCCACTCGTCGATCGTCTTCCGCAGCGTGACCTCGGCCTGGTCGGTCTTCCCGCTCTCCAGCTCGCAGATGCCCTTCTGCACCTTCGCCTCGATGCGGCGGTCGATGCTCACGTCCTTGCGCTCGGCGATGGTGTTCAAGGTCGCCACCGCGTCGTCGAAGCGCTCCAGGTGGTACAGCGTCTCCGCCACCCGGAAGGCCGCGTCGAGCGCGTCGCCGGTGCCCCGGGCCGCGTCCGCCAGCTCCGCGAAGCGCAGGTACGCGTCGTCCCACGCCTTCACCTTCTCCAGCGACAGCCCGGCGTTGTAGAGCGCCGCGCGCCGGTGCTTGCTCGACGGGTGGAAGTCGCAGATGCGCCCGAAGTACCGCGCCGCCTGCGCGAACTCCTCCGCCGCGTAGAACGTGGTGCCCGCGGCGAACAGCTCCTCGTCGTTCAGCCTGTCCAGCTCGAGGTCGCCGGTGATCAACAGCTCGTCGAAGCGCACCTCGTGCACCGGCCCGCGGTGCGCGCAGCCAGCGACGGCGACGAGGGCGACGGCGGGGACGACCAGACGCAACACGCGCATTCGTGGCTCCATGAGTGCCCGGACTGACAGCCCCTGCGCGCGCCCGGTTCCGCCGAATCTAGCCCGCAGCCTCGTCCGTCTGCAGCCGGGCGTCCCCCCAGAGGTATCGGGAAGTCTCCCACAACATGCGCAGATCGTGCACATCGCGCTCGAAGCGGGGCACCAGCACGAGGGGCGTCGGCGCGCAGGCCTCGCGCAGCCGGGCGATGCCGCGGGCGTCCTGGGTGGCGAGGTGCTCGTTCTCCTTGAGCGTCTTCTCGAACTTGCGCAGGAGCTCCTGGGGCAGCCGCGCCACCTGCGGCCACAGCGCGTCGGGCACCGGCGAATGCACGCGGTTCACCACGATGGCCGCGACGTTCAGCTTGTTCTGCGCGAGCAGCGTGTGGAAGAAGATCGCCTCGTCCAGCCGCTCGGGCATCGGCCCGGTGACCAGCACGAAGGACGTGGTGGGCGCCTCGAGGAGCGCGCGCGTCTCGTGGGCCCGCTCGCGGAAGCCCTCGTTGAGCCCGCTGATGTTCAGCATGAAGTCCGCCAGCTGCTGCAGCGTCTCGGTGCCGGTGAAGCGCGCGATCGTCTTCGCCACGTAGCTGCCGCCCAGGTTGAACAGCCGCAGCCCCACCTTCCCCGCGGCCAGGGCCGGCGTCAGCAGCCACTTGGCGGCGTCGTTGTCCAGGAAGTCGAGGATGCGGCTCGGCGCGTCGAGGAAGTCCAGCGCGTGCGCGGTGGGCGGCGTGTCCAGCACCACCAGCGGGTAGTCCCGCTCGGCCCGCAGCTCGCACAGCTTCTCCATCGCCACGTACTCCTGCGAGCCGGCCAGCGCGGTGGACAGCGCCTGGTAGAAGCGGGTGTTCAGGATCTTCTCGCGCTTGTCGGGCGGGGCGCGCCGCTCGATCAGCTCGTCCCAGGTGCGCTTCATGTCCAGCATCATCGCGTGCATCGGCGCCTGCGGCCCGAGGCCCGCGGCGGCGAACGTCGCGTCGGGTATGCGCGCCTCGGTGTTCCCCAGGGCCGACAGCCCGAGCGAGTTCGCCAGCCGCTTCGCCGGGTCGATGGTGACGACCAGGCTGCCCTTGCCCTCCATGGCGGCGCGCAGCGCCAGCGTCGCGGCGACGGTCGTCTTCCCCACGCCGCCCGAGCCGACGGTGACCAGCACGCTCGAGCCCTCGAGGGCCTTTCGGAGCGGGCTCGTCATGGCGCGGCGCGCTCCTTCGCGAAGCAGGTCGCCACCTCTTCGACGGCCCCGCGCCCGAAGGCGGGCAGGAACAGCCGCGGCACCAGCAGCACCGGCAGGCCGAGGGTCAGCAGCCGCACGCGGCTCGCCTCCGACAGGTCGGCCCGCACCTCGTGCGCCCGCGCCACCTCGCGCACCTCGTCCGCCAGGCCCGCCGCGAGCTCCGCCGGGCCGAAGCGCCGCGGAATGTACCCGTTCAGCACCACCAGCTGCGGGGTGAGCCGCACCCGCGCCTTGAGCGCGTCGTGCAATTCCAGCGTCTCGTTCACCGGCAGCTCCTCCGGCAGCGAGACGAGCACCAGCGCGGTCACCTTCGGGTCCACCAGCAGGTCGCGCATCCACGTGGCGTCGGTGGCCAGCGCGCCCGGCGGCACCGTGTCGAGGATCACCTGCGGCACCGAGAGGAAGGTGATGGCGTGGCCGGTGGCCGGCGCGTCCACCACGATGCGATCGAAGCGGAAGGTGCCGTCGGGCTTCTTCTCCTTCAGGTGGAAGAGGATCTTCCCCAGCAGCACCAGCTCCTGCAGCGAGGGAATGAAGCGCAGGAAGTACCGCACCAGGCGGTTCTCGAACACCGCGCTGTAGATGCTCTCGAAGCGCAGCACCATCAGCGCGTACTCGCGCATCGCCTCCGCGGGGCGCAGGTTGACCGCCCACAGGTTGTCCTCGATGCTGGTGACCTCCGGGCCCACCTCGGCCTTGCCCAAGAGCCCGGTGACGCGCTCCTTCGCGTTCACCTCGCACACCAGCGTCTTGTTGCCCTCGCGGGCGCTCTGCAGGGCCAGCGCCGCGGACAGCGTCGTCTTCCCGACGCCGCCCTTTCCCGTGACGATGAGCAGCCGCTTGTCCGACAGTTCCGAAATCACAGGCGGCTGCACATTGACACGGCGCGGCGCGGGAATCACCATCCGCGCCCATGCTCAAGGACAACCCCGTGATGAAGAAGCTCGTCGCCACCGGCGAGGAGCGCATCGGCAAGATCGCCCAGCAGTTGCTCTCCAACGAGAAGTTCGTCAGCGCGCTGCAGTCGCTCGTCACCCGCACCCTCTCCGCCAAGGGCCTGTTGGACAAGTCGATCCGCTCCGCGCTGTCGGCGATGAACCTGCCTTCGACCGCCGACATCGAGTCGCTCAAGGAGAAGATCGAGGACCTCGAGCAGGTGCTGGAGGCCATGGAGGCGAAGGTCGATACGCTGGCCAAGAAGTAGCCGCGCCCCATGCGCCGCATCGCCTTCATCAACGAGAAGGGCGGCACCGGCAAGACGACGCTGGCGGTGAACGTCGCGGCGTACCTGGCGCAGAAGAAGCAGCGCCGCGTGCTGCTGGTGGACCTCGACACCCAGGGCCACGCCGCGAAGTCCCTGGGCATCGACTCCCGCGAGGCGTCGCCCAACGTCTTCCACCTGCTCACCGACGACGCGGTGACGCTGGCCGACGTCGCCCGGCCGACCGCCGTCCCCAACCTGACGGTGGTGCCGTCGTGGAAGGAGATGGCCGAGTTCCCCACCGTGGCCGCCGCCGATCCGCAGCGCGCCCGGCGGCTGGCGCGGCGCCTGGTGCCGGGCAGCGGGTATGAGCTGGTGATCTTCGACGCGCCGCCCTCGATGGGCCTCGCCACCACCAACATCCTCGTCGCGGCGAGCGAGGTGGTGATCCCCGTGGCCACCACCTACCTGGCGCTGGACGGCTGCGCGGAGATGCTGGACACGGTGCGCCGCGTCGCCGAGACCTTCGAGCACCCCTCGCTCTTCGTCTCGCTGGTGGTGCCGACGATGTACCGCAAGACCCAGCTCGCCGACGAGGTGGTGGGCAAGCTGCGCGAGCACTTCCCCGGGCGCGTCACCGAGCCGCTCGGCCTCAACGTCGCCATCGACGAGGCGCAGAGCCACGGCAAGACGATCTGGGAGTACGCGCCCTGGAGCCGCGGGGCGACGATGCTGCAGGCGGTGGGCGAAGCGGTCGCGCGCGCGG